>JBEPWR010000100.1:0-5730 GCA_041642335.1 Eubacteriales bacterium | reverse complement strand
TCTATCATAGAAAAATCCGTCTTCCTCGTCCCAAAGCTTAACCTCCTCTCCTGATACCAGGCCATTAAAAGCTTCGGATATCCGAATGAAGTGTTCAAAGAATTTAGAGGCCAGATCTTCGTAGGCCGGGTCTTCTGCTGCCAGTTCCAGGGATATTTTCATCATATTCAAAGCGTACATGGCCATCCAGCTGGTCCCGTCCGCCTGTTCCATATGACCGTCGATGGGTAAGGGTTTGCTTCGGTCAAACAGGCCGATATTATCCAGCCCTAAAAAACCCCCCTGAAAAATATTATGTCCGTGTCGATCTTTCCGGTTAACCCACCAGGTAAAATTGAGCAGAAGCTTATGAAAGGCCCGTTTCAGAAAGTCCCGGTCTCCTTCTCCGCCTTGTTCCCGTTCAATTTCAAAGACCCTCATGCAGGCCCAGGCATGAACCGGCGGATTTGCCTCGCCCAGGGACCATTCATAGGCCGGGATCTGGCCGCTGGGATGCATATACCACTCTCTTAAAAACAGGAGCAGCTGCTTTTTAGCCTCTTCGGCATCGATCAGTGCCAGGGGTATACAGTGAAAGGCCAGATCCCAGGAAGCATACCAGGGATATTCCCACTTATCCGGCATATTGAGGACATCCCGGTTATAAAGGTGTTTCCAGTCGGAATTGCGCCGGTTTTTTCGTTCCTCCGGGGGTTTGGGCTGTCCAGGATCACCTTCGAGCCACTGTTCCACCACATAATGATAAAACTGTTTGTTCCATAACAGATTGGCAAAGGCCTGACGTTGAAGCTGTTTTTCAGCCTTTCCGGCGGTTTTCGGATAAAGGGGTTCATAGAAATCGTCGGCTTCCCGGATCCGTTTACCCCTTACTTCTTTCGCCTCCTCAACATTCAGTGAATCTTCCGGCCGGGTTGTCAGTCGTAGCCAGATTTCTGCGGTATCCGAGGGATCAATCATAAGATCATACACCATGCAGCATTTCGTGCCGCTTTCATTGCCTTCAAGGAGCCGTCGGTTCCCCGCCACAAAAACATCATGGAAAGCATCTTTCACATAAGGGGAGGCATTGTCCCGCTGATAAAGACGTTTTGTATTGGTTTCGTTTTCGGTTGCCAGTGCTTCGTCTGCTTCCTGTCCGTATAGATAATAAGTCCCCAATTCCTCATGGGTTGCCTGAAGCGTCGGATTATTCTCCGGATTCTTGATTCGGATTTTTGGTTTTTCCTCCTGTCCGATGTCCCAGGTGTTTCGATACCAGAGGGTGGGCAGGATCAACAGTGGTGCGGCTTCATCCCCCCGATTGACGGCAGTAATTCGAATATACATGTCCTTCGGTGTATTCTTAATATATTCCACTTCTACATCAAAATAGCGGTTGTCATCAAATATGCCGGTTTCTAATAGTTCATATTCCGAGTCCTCTTTGGATCGCTCCTGGTTCGTCTTAACCAGTTCTTCATAGGGGTATGCCTTTTGGGGGTATTTATACAGATATTTCATATAGGAATGGGTTGGGGTGTTGTCCAAATAATAATAGAGCTCTTTTACATCTTCTCCATGGTTTCCCTCCATCCCGTTAACCCCATAAAGCCGTTCTTTTAGGATGGGATCCTGGTGGTTCCACAGGGCAAGGGCAAAACAGAGCTTCTGATGAATATCCGAGATGCCGGCAATGCCGTCTTCCCCCCAACGATAAGCCTTAGACCGGGCATGGTCATGGGGTAAATAGGCCCAGGGATTCCCCTCGGCACTGTAATCCTCACGTACCGTTCCCCACTCCCGTTCACTCAGATAAGGTCCCCATTCTTTCCAAAAGGTTTTATGGGCGGTATCCTCCAGTAGCCGGTCTTTTTCAGGGTTTTTACTCATATAAACGTCCTCCTCTAATCGTTTCGGTCCTGTTTATAGTTCATTTTTACCCTTTGAATATGGACTAAACCAAAAAACAAAGGCGGACAAGGGGACAGGGACCTGTCTGATAGTTAATATCAGACAGGTCCCTGTCCCCTTGTCCGCCAGATCCCTTTATCTTTTACTTATTAAGGGCTCCGCCTCGTTTCGTATTTTTGAATACATCTTTATTTTTCATGTTTTGTTTACTCACTGTATCAGCCCCAAGGCCCTGCTGTGAACTTTTTTTCTTCTTTTCCTCAATGACTTTTTTCATCTGTTCTATCGTATTTGACATGTCCCGCGCTCCTTTTTCCGACCAATATCCTGTATCAGCCGATATCCCGTACCTAATGCTTTTATTAAATCCTGTTTAATATTATTACCTGTATATTTTATCATATTTACTATTGATGTGCCAGCGTTGCAAAATTATGAGCGCGCATTACCGCGATTCTTCCCTTTAAATCTTTATTCCCGGTCCAATACCCGGTCCTTAAAGTAGCCTTCCGAACAGTACAGCGCACCTGCCGGATTATGGGCCAGTACCCGATCTTTGGCGATCAGGGTGGTTACCATGGCTTCCGAATATTTATAAAACATGGAGTCATGGCCAACACAAAGCCCTACCACAATATTAAAGTCCGTCTGCTGCTCGTTTAACAGTTTCGCTTGGCCAATGGGATTGCAGATTGTCTCAAAGGTTCCGGGACGGACTTTCTTATCATCTGGGATTCCGATTTGCTCCTTCGGAAACCCTCCGGTCTTACAGATAACAGAGACCGTCTCAAAACCGGCTTCCCTTAGGAGCTTATCAACAATCCCCGCTTCCTTATGAAGTCCGAGGCAAAAGGCCATTCCGATTTTTTTGTAATTCATACGCTTGGAAAATTCTATGATTTCCCGGATCCTGGGCCACTGACAGTAGCCTGCCGCCTCGATTTCCGTGGATTTACTATGGAAATTCCGATTTTCCTCCTTCTCGTATTCGGTAAAACTCTCTTCCAACAGCCTCCCCGTATTCATCGGGCAGTTTTGGGGTATCCTTTCGGGATTTTCATCGCTACAGGCAACAATGGCGCAACGTGCACAGTTATACATCAGGATCATCCTTCCATGATTTATTCTTCGCGGTAGAATCTAGATACTCTTCAATCTTCTTTAATCCCTCTTTGGTCCTGAAATTTTCTGCAATCCATTTCTTTAGCTTGTCCGGATCCCTGGAAATATCCATTTTTTTCACGTTTTCCAAGAGATCCGCCTCCCATAGAATTTGAAAATCCGGTCCGTCAATTTTGGATGCCCTATGATGATTTCCGACAATATAAAGGATCCGGTCCGTTTTTAAGGGATCGTATCCGAGCTTTTCCAAAATCCTTCTTGCAATAACCGCACCTTCTTTTTCCTGGAATCGGCTCTTGGAGGAACCGTATTTCCTGAGAGCCTCCGGAATACCGATATCATGAAGGATTGCCCCGATTGATACCAGCTCTTTTTGCGTTTCGGAAAGATCCTCATGTTTCATAATCTCTTCTGCGTATTCCAATACGTTCAGGGTATGCTCGATGCCCTGGGGACGATCCCTGAAAACCCATTTCATTTCTTTGATTACTCTTTCTTTATCCATTCCATGCCCTCCAGATTCAGCTGATTTTTTTAGACGACAAAAGGGACAGGAGTCCTCCTGTCCTCAGACGTCTCTTTTTTTATTATAACAGATATCCTAGATCCGAGGCAGATGTGGGATACGCAAATAAAACATCCTTCACCTCTTCATAGTCAAGGTCGAACTTCATAATTAATGCGAAATAATTAATCAGCTGATCCGCATTGCTGCCCAGAATACTTACTCCCAGCAGCTTTCCGCTCTTTTTATCTGTAACGGTCTTCGTCATCGCGTAAGCTTCATTCGTTCTTTTATAGGTATACCAGTCTTTGGTATCCACCCGGTCAACGCTTATTTCGTATCCCTCTTTTTTCGCTTCCTCTTCCGTCAGTCCGATTTTTACGAGTTTAGGCTGGGTAAATACCACGGAGGGCATAACGGAATAATCCACCTGTTCTTTGTTTCCCTCAAGGATATTCGCTGCTGCGGCTCCCGATTCCTTCCCGGCTATAGGGGTCAGCGGCAGACCTTCGCTCGCGGAAGCATCCCCGGCGGCATAGACTCTTTTGTTGCTGGTGCTTTGGAGGAATTCATTGACTTCAAGCCCTTTTTTGCTTCGGGAAACCTTCCCCTGTTCCAGATTTAAATCTTCGATATCCGGAACCCTCCCGGCCCCGTGAAAAACACGGTCGCATTCCATTTTGAATGCATTGCCGTTTTCATCCCCATGGATGATATACTTCCCGTCAATTTTTTCGATCTTTGTAGCCTGGTTGTTCAGGTGGATCTTGATCCCCAATTCCTCCGAACGTTTCATTAAAAGGGAAACCAGGTCCTGGTCAAACTTTTTAAGCGGCTTATCGCTTCTTTGTAATATATGGACCTCTGCCCCGCTGAGGGCTGCTATATGGGCGAATTCAAAGGAAATGTATCCTCCGCCGATAAAAACCAGCTTACCCGGTAAAGTCTCCAGTTCGAGAAAATCTTCGCTCAGATAAACATGGTCCTCGCCTTCAATTCCTAACGGTCTTGGTTTGGCACCCGCCGCTAATAAAATATGGTCGAATTGAAGCTTTGTATTATTTATTTGAATTTCATCCTCGTTAATAAAGGAGGCTGTTCCGTGATAGGTGTCAATACCGGCGGAATGATAACCCTCTTCCCGACTTTCGGGAACGCCCTCCGTAAAGGATCGTTTGAACTCCATCAGATCTTCCCAGTTAATATTGCTTTCCCCCTGAACGCCGAGCCCCTTCATCCGTTGTGTTCGGTCAATGATTTCCGTGGCCCCAACCAAAACCTTTTTCGGATCGCACCCCCGAAGCGCACAGGTTCCACCATAGGCCTTTTTGTCGATCACAGCCACGCTCAGTCCTGCTTTCCTGCATTTAAAGGCTGCGGCCGTGCCGCCTACTCCGGTTCCAATAACAACTAGATCATAATGCTTCATTATTATTTCCTCCTTTATCTTCGAGCCTGTATTTTACCCTGCATTTATTCTTACCCTGTAAATACCCCTGAAAATCATAAGTTTAATACATGGACAAGGCCAGGGACAGACAATCGGACAAGGGGGACAAATCTGACAAGGGGACAGGGACCTGTCTGATATTAAACAAGCCAAGGGGACAGGGCCTCCGTCTGGTAAGTACCAGACAGTCTCCCTGTCCCCCTTGTTTGTTCTTATGTCTTGCTCTTCTTTTTTTCCCGGTTCTCTCTTTTATCGATCCGCTATGCTGACCTTTCGAAGCCTTCCCTTGATGGGCCGGGTTTGCAGCTCCTCATAGACCATTTCGCCCTTATTATTGAGAATCTCCACAAAGGTTGAAACATCCAGCACATTGATAATTCCGATATCCGCTGCGGTCATGCCTTCGATGCTGCAAAGAGTACCGACAATATCCACCGGTCGCATTTTTGTCTTTTTACCTGCATTGATGTGAAGTTTTAAAATGTCTTTGCTTAAGGGATCGCCTTTGCCTTCCTTTACTTCCGGTCTCATCTTGAGTTTTTCATCAAAAGCTTCTTTGGCGGCTTCTACGGTTTCCGGTCCCGGCGCTTCTGCCTGGGGAATTTCCCTGCCGATCTCTTTTTCAATAGCTTTTAGAAAACGGCCTTCGTATTCCGTAACAAAGGTGATCGCTTTTCCCGCCTTATCCACCCGTCCTGTTCGGCCGATTCGGTGCACATAACTTTCTCTCTCCTGGGGAATGTCATAGTTGATTACCAGTGAG
>JBEPWR010000099.1:0-5770 GCA_041642335.1 Eubacteriales bacterium | reverse complement strand
TCTATGGATTCTCCTTCTGCAGAAAAAAAATTTTCCCAAAGATAGGTAATTTCTCCAAGATCCTCTCCAAAAGTATTGTCTCCAAGTATCTCTTTTAACTTATAATAAGAACTGATATCAAAGATAAAAACACCATTTCTTTTTAATAAAGAATATACCTTTCGAAAAAACTCATCTAAATCATCCAGGTCAAGAACATAATTTACCCCATCACATAAACAAAGGATATTATCATATTCCCTTTGTAATGTAAGATTAAGAATATCCTGCTGATAAAAATCAATTTGCAAATCCCGAGCTAATGATTTTTGTTGAGCCTGACTTAGCATTTCAGCGGATCGGTCTACGGCAGTTAGTTCATAACCCTTTTCTCCTAACGGAATGGTAATATTCCCTGTTCCACAGGCTAACTCTAATGTTCTGACATTTTCGACAGAGGGACTCTTATTCATAAAACTTTCGATATAATTCGTCCATTTTTGATAGTCCACCTCATTCATTAAATGATCATAAATTTTCGCTAGATATGCATATTCCATAGAACTTCCTCTTTTCTTCAAACTATAAAGTTGCACCAGAGATCACTTCGTAAAGCTGGAAACCGGTCAACACTACAAACATCACGAGTACTAAAATAATAGGCCAAAATTCTTTTAAGTGATAATCTTTGTCCGTCGGTCCGTGAATTCCCTCATTTCCTGATTCACTTTGTAAAGATTTTCTTTCTTTGTTCATAATTAGTGAATCCCGAACCCTGTACTTCTTTCGTAGATAGTTTAATAGTATTAACGCACCGAAACCGGTTCCTAAGGCAATAAAACCGAAAAGAGCAATCGCCATTAGTATTTCACTTGAAGTGATCGCTTCGGGGTTGGCAAGTTCTCCGCCTTCAAACATTTCTTGAGATAATTCCTGCATTTGATTCGTGAAAAAGCCTAAACTCACCGCTAAAGCATTATTTGTAATATGTCCAATCACTCCGGCCCATAAAGAGTCGGTCAATACGATAAGATATCCGAAAAGAATACCGAAAAAAAATGTTGCGCCAAGATTATAGATATTAAAATGAAAAATTCCAAACAATAAACCGGAAAATACGATGGCGAATTTATAACCTACGTTTTCGAAACTTCGCATAATAAAACCGCGAAATAAGACTTCTTCACAGATCCCAGCACTAAAGGCAATGATCATAAGATACAAGAAATACTGATTGGAAGATGTCGCTGTCGGTACTTGTGGTACTTGGATCGTTCCAAATAAACTTAATATCAACATGATTACTGTATTCATTAGTACCGCAATCGGATAAATCAAAAGCGTGATTCCAATAACTGCAAGAATGGTTTTTAATGAAATTCTTCGAAGTCTCAAGGTACTCCTAATCGGCTTATGTTTAATCCATAAATATAATATTGGTGGCAACCCTATAATGAAATACTGAGTTATAAGGAGCTGTATTTCTATTGCCGTGTCCATACTAGATAAGAGTAAGCTAACGCTAATAAATAATATTCCAATCACTAAATACATCATGCTTCCTTCAAAAACTTTTAACTCTTTCATTACTTTCGATCTCTATCCGTGACAGCAAATACATAAGGAATGTTCCGGTAATAATCACCGAAATTCAGACCATATCCAACGACAAATTTATCCGGGATGGTGAAACCGATATAATTAGGCGTTAAGTCTACTTTTCGTCGGTCTGGTTTATCCAACAAAACACAGCATTTCACACTATTGGGATTTTTCGTTTTCAAGTGTTCCATAACACTTTTCATTGTTAATCCGGAATCGGCAATATCATCGGTAACAAGTACATCATATCCAGTCAAATCTTCCTGTACGTCGGCAACGATTCGGACCTTTCCGCTGCTTTCCTGTTTATCGCCGTAACTGGAAGTGGTCATGAAATTCACTTTAACCGGGATGTTTAAATTTCTAACTAAATCTGCAGTGAAAATGAAGCTGCCCTTTAACAAGGACACCACATATAATTTTTTATCTCTGTAATCTCTGGAAATGTCGTTACCAAGATTCTTAAGTCGATCTTTGATTTCTTTTTCCGAGCACAAAACTTCCCATTCTTTTTTTTCTATATCCATTGAAAATCCTCCTTTTACCAATCATATATTGCTACTATTCTATAATGAAAAGATATTTTTTGTCAAATCCATTTTTTTATATTGCGAAAGGCTTCATTCGATAGTAAAATACTCTTAGTAACCATGCTTGTTAAAATATGCTCGGAGGGGGAGTTACTATGCAACAACTTAAAAAAGTTGTGGAAATTGATAGCGCTACTGAACCAAAAAACCAAACCCAGGAAGAACCTTCAAAAGTCTCCTTGGAAACCTTTGTCTTCTTGTTTGTCGTTCTAGGTTTTTTCTACTATTTATCCCAGGAGATGGGTCTCGGTATGATGTTTAATGTGTTTATGAATACCGCCCATGAACTGCTATTAAACACTGTGTTTTTCATCATGGCTGTAGCTGTATTAGCAGGAGCATTATCAACTTTACTATCGGAATTTGGAGTGGTTGAACTGATTAACAAACTGATTTCCCCAATTATGAAGCCCCTTTTCGGCATGCCAGGTGCGGCATCCATTGGCGGTATCACCACCTACTTATCCGACAACCCGGCAATAATATCATTAGCTAAGGATAAAAAATTCATCAAATATTTTTATAACTATCAAATACCGGCACTTTGTAATCTCGGTACCGCTTTTGGTATGGGGCTGATCTTAACTGCATATATGATCAGTTTAGGTTCCGAATTCATTGCACCGGCCATCATCGGCAATATCGGGGCCATTATCGGTTCAATTGTCAGTGTTCGCATTATGTTACGCTTCACCAAAACCTATTATGGCATTGACCAAAAGGGAATCGAACGGACAACCAAGGACCATACCTTTGAAGAGAGCATCTCCAGCACGGAACCTATCGACTTCATTTCTGAAAATCCACCAAAAACTTCGAATTATTTTGAAAGAGTATTAAACTCCATTCTAGAAGGAGGGAAAAACGGTGTGGAAATGGGCCTTGGGATTATCCCGGGAGTTTTGATCATCTGTACCATCATTATGATTTTAACATTTGGTCCTAGTGAAGTAGTTGATGGAATAGCTATATATCATGGTGAAGCTTTTGAAGGCGTCGCCTTACTTCCGAAATTGGGCGGTTATATTTATCCTGTTTTGAAACCCCTTTTCGGTTTTGAAAACCCTGAAGCAATTGCTTTCCCCATAACCGCTTTAGGCGCTGTGGGAGCTGCCATGGGGCTTGTTAAGAACTTTTTGGACAATAACTTAATTTCACCAAATGACATTGCCGTTTTCACGGCTATGGGCATGTGTTGGAGTGGTTACTTGAGCACTCATGTAGGTATGATGGATGTCTTGAATCTTAGAAATTTAGCGAACAAAGCAATTATAAGTCATACTATTGGCGGTTTAGTGGCAGGAATTGCGGCGAATTACCTTTTTAAAATTTATCTGGTCTTCTTTGGTGCTTAGCCATTATTTCGAAGTTGATATAAAATATCTTTTATTTCTCGTAATAATACGATTATTTTGTTCAAGGAATATTGAATGCTGACTAATACCAAAATAACAATAAAAGCGACGATAACATAAGGCTCCAATTTTTACCCTCCTCAGAAGTTTGGCTCATCGATTTACTACCCCTTAGTCCCCTAGTCGAAGATAAGAAAGAAACATATCAAAAGATATGTTTCTCAAGCGCTCTGGTTTACATAATAAGATTACCAGAAACTAATCGTCTGTTTTATGGCGCTGAATGATTTTATGCTCCGTTGAGCTTTCGTTTAATAAACCCTATCTATTAACCCTACTTAAAATGATAATACCTCTATTATACCCTATGAAAAATCAATTAAAAAGGATTCTCTTAAATCCCTTTTAAAAAAGAAGAAAATCGATTAAGATAGTATAGAAAGAGAATAATATTGAGGTGATAATAATGTTTAGTAATGGTGAGAACCAAGCAGAAAATAAATTGCTTTTGTTGTATCTCTTGTTAGAAGTTGACGGTAAAGCATACCAGCGACAGACGGTGGATTTTATTCTTGATCATGAGATGATGGATTATTTTACGGTTCAACAGTTGATCTCAGAATTAAAAAAAGCCAGGCTCATTGAAGAGTCTTCTACTAAAGAAGGAAGCAAAATGTTAAATCTGACTGCCGAGGGCAAAAATACCTTAGCGTATTTTAAAAACCGCATTCCTGAGAAAAAGCTTCGCAACTTCCACAACTTAGTCCATGAAAGAAAACAAGCATTGCAAAAAAACATTAAGATTTTAAGCAGAATGCAGAAACTTCAAGATGGGTCCTATCTTGTAAAACTTGGGATTTCCAAAAATGGAACGGAAGATCTTTATTTAAAGCTGCATGCCTCGAATCTAGAAGAAGCCGAAACCATAATGAATCGTTGGAAAAAAGATTATCATAAAGTTTCGTCGGAACTTTACAGTCTTTTGCTTAATGACTAAGTCAGGGCTTTTCGCCCTGACTTTTGTCATCCTCTTATAAACGCTTCTGAAGCTGTAAGAATCGTTCTTCAAGGGTTTTTAACATACTTTGGTATTTCTCCAATTTTTCTTCCTCTTCTTTCACCAGACTTTCTGGCGCTTTTTCAAGAAATCCTTTGTTTTTCAGCTTTCCTTCTGCCCGCTTAACTTCCTTTTGCAGCTTCTTTTTCTCTTCCTCTAATCGCTTTATTTCTTTTTCAATATCCAGAAGTTCTTCTAAAGGAATATAGATATCCACGCCTTCCACTACGGCGGAAATGGCATCTTGTGGAACGGAGCTCGTATCTTTTACAGTTTCCATATCAGAAACGCTGGCTAAGGATTTGAAATATTGCAGATGCTTCTCTAAAATTGTTTGTTTCCTTTGATCTTTTGTATGAATAATCAGTTTTGCTTTACGAGAAGGAAGAACATTCATGTCTGCCCGGATATTTCGAATATTTTTGATGATAGCCATTATAAAAGTAACTTCTTCTTCCTGAGTTGGAAAATGAGCCGATTTCTCATACATTGGCCACGGAGCAACAATTACACTGGATCCATCCTCTTTCATGTTTTGCCAGATTTCTTCAGTAATAAAAGGCATAAAGGGGTGAAGAATCTTTAAAATGTTTTCCAAAACATAATTTAGTGTAAACTGTGCAGCTTTTTTCTCCTCCGGATTTTCCCCGTATAAGCGAGTTTTGGAAAATTCTATATACCAATCACAGTATTCATTCCATACGAAATCATATATTTTTTGTAGTGCAATCCCCAGTTCAAATCGATCCATATTCTCTGTAACTTCTTTTGAGATATCATTAAATCGAGATATCACCCAGTAATCTGTAGTATTTAAATCATTTTTCACGTCCGAGTAATCGAGTTTTGGTCCTTCGGAGTTCATTAGAACAAAGCGGGTGGCATTCCACAACTTATTAGCGAAATTTCTACTGGATTCCAGTCGTTCAAGATGGAACCTCATATCATTTCCAGGTGTGTTTCCGGTAATAAGGGTAAAGCGAAGGGCATCTGCTCCAAATTCTTTAATTGCCTCTAATGGATCAATCCCATTACCCAGGGATTTACTCATTTTACGGCCATCCGCATCTCGTACTAAGCCGTGAACTAAAACGTGCTTAAAAGGGATCTCTCCCATGAATTCCAGTCCCGAAAAAGCCATTCGTACTACCCAGAAGAAGATGATATCATATCCGGTAACTAATACA
>JBEPWR010000098.1:0-5791 GCA_041642335.1 Eubacteriales bacterium | reverse complement strand
CCCTGGAGTCTGCAAAAACCCAGTTAAAAGAGGCAATTGAAGAATATTTTCAGGAGGGTGATAAAGAATGAAGGTAATTTTACAGAAAAACGTAAAAAGCTTAGGAAATGCAGGAGATGTGGTGGAAGTCAATGACGGCTATGCGAGAAACTATCTGCTTCCCAAGGAGCTGGCCAAACCGGCGACGGAGGGAAATGTAAAGAACTTGAAAAAGCAGAAAAAAGCCGAAGAAAAGAAAAAGCAGGCGGAAATTCAACGGGCCAAGGATTTAGCCAAAAAGCTGGAGAACAGTCCCGTGGAAATCGAAACCAAAGCGGGAGAAGGCGGCCGACTGTTTGGTTCCGTAACCTCCAAGGAAATCAGTGAAGAGCTTGAAAAACAGCATCACATCAAAATCGATAAGCGAAAAATCCAGCTTAAAGAGCCGATCAAAAGTCTTGGCCTAACCAATGTGGAAGTAAAGGTCTACCCGAATATTACCGGCACGCTGAAAGTCCATGTAAAGGAACAATAAAATGGCGGAAGCGATGGAATTTGGGAAGTTACCACCCCATAGTATAGATGCGGAACAATCGGTGCTCGGTTCCATGCTTCTTGATCGGGAAGCGACGATCGTGGCTCTCGAGATCGTTCGACCGGATGATTTTTATAAAGCGGCCCATGGGGATATTTTTGACTGTATTGTGACCCTGTTTAATCGAAATGAACCCGTGGATCTGGTTACCTTGACGGAGGAACTTCGAAAACGGGAGAAACTCGAAATGGTCGGGGGGATACAATACCTTACCAGCTTATCCTCCAGTGTGCCCGTAGCATCAAATGTGAAGCATTATGCCGTAATTGTAGAGGAGAAAGCCACCCTTCGACGACTGATCCGAGCCTCGGAAGAAATTGTAACCCTCGGTTACAACTCTGATATTGAAGTGCCGGAACTCTTGGAAAAAGCACAGAAAAACATTTATGATATTTCGCAGTATCACGCGAAAGAAGGCTTTGTACCGATTAAAGAGGTACTCAATACGACCTTTGATAATATTGAAATGCTCTACCAGAGCGATAAAACCATCACAGGAACCACTTCCGGTTTTATTGATATTGATAAGAAATTGAACGGTTTCCATAAATCCGACTTAATTCTTATTGCCGCAAGACCGGCCATGGGAAAATCCGCTTTTGCCCTGAATCTCGCCCAAAGCGCGGCCATTAAAGAGGGCAATTCCGTAGCGGTCTTTAGTCTGGAGATGTCCAAGGAACAGCTTATGCTTCGAATGCTTTCCTCGGAGTCGATGGTGGATTTGAACAATATCCAAACCGGAAACCTGAATGAAGAAGAATGGGGAAAACTCGCCAGGGCCATGGTGCCCCTGTCCCAGGCGCAGATCTACTTTGATGATACCCCCGGGGTTTCCGTGACGGAAATGCGATCAAAATGCCGCCGCCTGAAAATGGAGAGCGGCCTGGACCTGGTCTTAATCGACTATTTACAATTGATGCAGGGGGACGGAAAAATTGAGAATCGCCAGCAGGAAATATCCGCCATCTCCCGAAACTTAAAAATCATGGCAAAAGAGCTAAACTGTCCGGTCATTGCGCTGTCCCAGCTTTCCCGTGCACCGGAACTACGCTCGGACCATCGTCCGATCCTGTCGGATCTTCGGGAATCCGGAGCCATTGAACAGGATGCGGACCTGGTGATGTTTTTATACCGGGACGAGTATTATCATGAGGATAGTGAAAAGCAAAACCTTGCGGAAGTTATCGTTGCCAAGCATCGACATGGAGAAACCGGTACGGTGGAACTACGATGGTCCGGCAATATTCAAAAGTTTTTGGATTATGATAAGTTTCACGAAGAGCCGTAGAAGCGATTGATAGATTAAATGGGGGGAATCCGTTGTTAATAATCGGGAAGAGACTCTATATCCGAAGGTTGAATCGGGCCGATGTGGACCAGTTAAAAAACTGGGGAACCCATCAGGATCCTTTATTTGAAACCTATAATTTTCCGAAAACCAAGGAATCCTATCGGGACTACTGGTATCGGGAGAAGCAGGGAAAATATTTCCGAAAGATCTTCGGCGTTTTTTTAGAAAGCGGAAGACTGGTGGGTTATATTACGATGAAAAAAATCCAGTATGTCCGAAAAAAAGCGGAACTGGGCGTCGTATTTGATCCAAAAGAGCTGGACCGGGGATATGGAAAGGAAGCACTAAAAATTTTTCTGGAGTACTGGCTTGTAGAAGGAAAAATGAAGGAGATTTATTTAATTGTCGGAGCCTTTAATCAACGGGCAAAAAACGTTTATGAGAAATTGGGCTTTAGGAAGGAATATGAGTACTGGGAATCCTTTGAAAATCCCAAAATAACCCCGGAGATTCTGAAAGCGATCGGATATGATCAGGAGTACTTTAAGATTTACAAAGGACGGGTATATTGTAAATATGAAAGAATGAAAATTCGAAGGGAAAGTATCCACAATATCCACAGGAATTAGCCTTAACCTGTGGATATTCTCTAAATTCCGAGGATATTTCCGATAAAATCCCTGAAACAAAGGGAAAGAGTCTTTGAATATCTGTGGATAACCCTGTCAAAAACTTATCCACTTATCAACAAGCGGAAAAGAGTGTTGATAAATCTTCTCAGAAATGGTAAGATAAATTAGGAATCAGATGGACATAAATAAAAGAAGAAGCAAAGAATAAGGAGGATTACAATGGCGAAAATTACAAAAGAGATGACCATAATGGATGTATTGAAAATGGATCAGGGATTAGCAGAAATCTTTATGAAGCATGGTCTGCACTGCCTGGGTTGCCCTGGAGCGACGATGGAAAGCATTGAAGATGCAGGGAAAGTGCACGGGATCGATGCGGATAAACTTGTTGAAGAATTAAATGAGCACTACGACAAGTAAGGGGAAGTAAAAAGCTTGCAATACGTTAAAAAGTCTATGAATATTCATAGGCTTTTTTTATTGCTGCAAATTTTTACAGGAGAATACGAATATTAACCGGAAAAATAGAATTATTATTCGTATTTTTATTGATTTTATGACGGATCCGTGATAGGATATTCATGAAATTATCTCAAAGGAGAGGATCATATGCCTTCAGTAGTTATCGTAGGAGCCCAATGGGGAGACGAAGGAAAAGGAAAAGTTATTGACTATTTAGCAGGAGAATCCAATTTGGTTGTCCGTGCCCAAGGCGGAAATAACGCCGGCCACACGGTTATTGTGGAAGACAGGAAATATACCTTTCACCTGTTGCCTTCCGGAGTACTCTATCAGGATAAACTCAACATTATTGGAAACGGTGTCGCCTTCGATCCCGAAGGCTTTATCGAGGAACTAGAGAAATTAGAAAAAAACGGATTTTCTGCAGAGAATATTCGAATTGATGAACGGGCTCATGTGATCTTTCCATACCATAAAAAGATCGATGCCCTGGAGGAAGAGTCCCGGGGAGAAGCGAAAATCGGAACCACCCAAAAAGGCATAGGGCCCTGCTATATGGATAAGATCCAGCGCTCCGGAATCCGGGTGGGAGACCTTATTGACCCTCCCCTTTTAAAAGAGCGGTTGCAGCTGCAGGTGTCTAAAAAGAATGAGATTCTAAAGAAAATTTACGATGCCGAGGGCTATGACCTGGAAGCCCTTTATCAAAAGTATCGGGACTATGGTAAGCGGATTCAACGGTTTGTAACCGACACGACAATCCTTACCCATAAAGCCCTGGAAGCCGGGGAAAAAGTCCTCTTTGAGGGGGCCCAGGGAACCCTGCTGGATTTAGACCTGGGAACCTATCCTTATGTCACCTCATCTCATCCCACCGCGGGAGGATTTTCCGTGGGTGCCGGGGTCGGTCCCAATAGAATTGAGGAAGTCTTAGGCATTGTTAAAGCCTATACCACCCGGGTAGGACTGGGACCTTTTCCCACGGAACTGCACGATCAAATAGGAGAAGATATTCGGCAAAAGGGTAAGGAGTTCGGCACCACAACGGGACGGGCCAGAAGGTGCGGATGGTTAGACCTTGTGATGTTAAAATATACTGCAAGAGTCAACGGACTTACGGGAATATCCTTAATGCTGCTGGATGTGTTGAGCGGTTTTGAAGATATAAAGGTCTGTACGGAATATGAAATTGAAGGAGAAAAAACCACGGATTTTCCAGCAAGTCTGAAACGGCTGGGAAAGGCCAAACCGATTTATCAGCGCTTTGCCGGTTGGAGTGAAGATTTAACAAGGATCACGACCTTCGAAGAATTACCCGAAGGAGCAAAGGAATACCTGGCCTTTATCGAAGAGTATTTAGGAATCCCCGTAAAAATCGTATCCATCGGACCGGGACGAAAACAAACAATTATTCGTCAGGAGATTTTTCGACCCTAGCAGGAAAAACTTCCAGGGAAAACTTCTTTAATCTTTCGAATAATTCGAATTAGGAATAGGAAAGAAATAATGGGAAAACCCCATTGACTTTCCCTATAACATGGGGTAGTATATATAACTGTGAGTAAAGTGACCCATTAGCTCAGTTGGCAGAGCACCTGACTTTTAATCAGGGTGTCCCGCGTTCGAGTCGCGGATGGGTCACCAGTTATGGCCCCTTGGTCAAGCGGTTAAGACACCGCCCTTTCACGGCGGTAACAGGGGTTCGATTCCCCTAGGGGTCACCAATTAAAAAAATCCTTTGCCGGTATAACCGACAAAGGATTTTTTGTTTTTTGTTCTTACTCCTTTTCCCAGCGAATATCCTCGCCATAGAACTTTAATACATCAAAATTGGCAATGAGACGGGAAAAAATCCGGTCATCGTACCGTTCCGCCAACTCCATCGGGTTTAGGTTGGTGGAAATGATAATTTTTTTCTCACGAAGAATCCGGCTGTTAATCAGGTTGAAAAGCTCACTGTTGGTAAAGGAATTGGTAAGCTCCGCCCCAAGGTCATCAATAATCAGCAGATCCGCTTCAAATAACAGATTGTACTCATCTTTATTATCATTCCGACGGAAACGCAGATCCTCCAGAACCTCAATCATTTTAAAGGAGGTCTGATAGATTACGATATATCCCCGATCGAGCAGGGCTTTGGCTACACAGTTGGCCAAATAGGTTTTTCCAAGCCCGGTGGAACCGTAAAACAAAAGATTCTTTGTCTTAGGATCCCGAAAGTTCATCACAAAACCTTCCGAGGTATTCAGGTTCTGCATCATATTCTGCCGGGGGGTACGGTCTTCCTTTTCGTAGGGCTCCGAAGAGAAGAGGTTGATATTAAAATTATGAAAGTTTTCCTTTTCCAGGGTCGTCGATAAATTCGAAAGGTTGTAAGCCCGGTTAATAAGCTTTTGCTTAAAGCAGGAACATTTTTTTCCGTTTTGCAAAAATCCCCGGTCCTTACACTTCTCACACTGATACACTTTTTCCAGGTAATTCAGGGGAATATTGTTTTCCGTAAGGAGCATGGCCCGGTCCTCTTTTAAGCTTTCCATTTCCTTAGAGATCCGCGCCATCAGCTCTTGGCTTTTTTCCGGGGATTCAATAATGGATTTAGACAACAAAAGGCCAAGTCGTGCGATTTCCTGATCAATCTCCTTGATTCTGGGAACCCGGCGATAAATCTCCTCTTTTCGCTGTCTTTTTAAATCTTCGCTTTGCTGCCGGAGGCGGTCATACTCCCGTAAAATATCTCTGATATATTGTTGAAACATAAAAAATCCCCCAATTTATTTTTTGTTTTGTCTCTTGAGTATCAGCGCCTCAAGTTCTTCGGCGTTATACTTGGAC
>JBEPWR010000097.1:0-5799 GCA_041642335.1 Eubacteriales bacterium | reverse complement strand
TAAGCCTTATCACTGGGGACTCTGCCGGAAGAGGTGTGTAATTGTTTAAGATAGCCTTCTTCTTCTAATTCCGCCATTTCATTTCGTATTGTGGCCGCACTTACCCCAAGGTCATATTTTCTTGACAGGGTCCGAGAGCCCACGGGTTCGGCTGTTTCAATATAATCTTTAATAATCGCATGAAGAATTTTCAGCTTTCGTTCACTTAATTTCATATTGCCACCTCAATTATTAGCACTCGTTATGGTTGAGTGCTAATTATTATGACACTAAATTATCATGTACTGCCTCTTTTGTCAAGGGATTTCCCATAAAAATTATCCTATAATCTCACGAAATACGGAATTTGATAAATAGTAGCCTTTAGCTGTCAATCGGATCCGCCCTTGATGGGTTTCTAAAAGGCCTTTTCCCATAAAAGCACGAAGACTTTCCATAATATGGTTATCCACTAAGGTCTTATGCCTTTTTTCCAGCAGGGTAAGATCAACCCCTTCGATTAAGCGAAGGCCCAGCATTAGGGATTCCTTCAATCGCTCCTTGTTAGATATTACTTCTTCCCCCGCAACCGGCTTTTCCCCGGCTTGAAGCTTTTTATGATAGTCTCCTAAGTCCTCTTCATTAAAAAAACGGAGATTCCCCATGCTGGAATGGGCACCGAGACCAAGTCCGAGGTACTCCCCGTTTTCCCAGTAGGTTCGATTATGTCGACACTGAAAGCCGGGTTTTGCAAAATTGGAAATTTCGTAGTGTTGATAGCCTTTTTCATAAAGACTCTCTCGTAGGCGATCATACATATCCACTTCTGTATCCTCGTCCGGTGTAGGAACCATTCCCATATCAATCCGTCTGGCAAGTTCCGTTTCTTCATTGATAATCAGTCCGTAAGCAGAGATATGGGGAACTTCCAAAGTCGTTACTTTTGTTAAGGTCCTTTGGAAAGTTTCAAGGCTTTGCCCCGGCAGTCCGAACATTAAATCCACGTTTAAATCACGAAAACCGATTTTTCTTGCGTTTTCATAACTATTTAAAAAGTCTTCATAGCTATGAATCCGACCGATGGTTTTAAGAAGCTCTTTATCATCACTTTGAAGGCCCATACTCAGTCGGTGAATCCCAAGGTCATAGTAGTGAGCCATTTTTTCATAACTTAGCGTATCGGGATTTCCTTCGATGGATATTTCCGGATATTCACTAAAGGAAAAGACGCTTCGTAGTTTCTCCATCACTTTTCCAATAGCTTCAGAGGATACCATACTAGGTGTGCCTCCGCCGATGAAGAGTGTATCGATCAGATAAGTATTTCCAAGTTCCCGGTATAAGTCGATCTCTTTGATCAAATCCTTCATATATTCTTCAATTTCAGCAGTCCCGCAGTTTTGAAATGACCGGAAATCGCAGTAATGACATTTCTTCTTACAAAAGGGAATATGGATATAGATACTGAGTTTTTTCATTATTACACCTGCTTTCCGAAAAAAACTAGCAACCAAGGCTGCTAGTTTTCATTCGATCCTTACTTATTAGTCATCCAGCTTTAATACAGACATAAAGGCTTTTTGCGGCACTTCCACATTTCCAACTTGCCGCATCCGTTTTTTTCCTTCTTTTTGCTTCTCTAAGAGCTTTTTCTTTCTCGAGATATCTCCACCATAACACTTCGAGGTTACGTCTTTTCGAAGGGCCCGAACGGTTTCTCTTGCTACTACTTTTGTTCCGATTGAGGCTTGAATCGGTACCGCAAACTGGTGCCGCGGAATTTCTTCCTTCAATTTTTCACACATACCTCGTCCTCTGGCCTCCGCTGTGCTCCGGTGAACTATAAAGGATAGGGCGTCCACCTGTTCATGGTTGATTAAAATATCCAGTTTCACCAAATTGGACTCCTGATATTCTTTAAATTCATAATCCAGGGACCCATATCCCCGGGTTTTGGATTTTAATGCATCAAAAAAATCGTAAATTACTTCGTTTAAGGGAAGATGGTAATTAATTACCACCCGGGTATCTTCAATGTATTCCATATCAATCATTGTACCCCGTCGGTTTTGGCAAAGCTCCATTACCTGGCCGACATAATCGTTCGGTACCATGATACTGGCCTTTACGATCGGTTCTTCAATTTTACGTATCTCCTGGGGCTCCGGTAAGTTTGCCGGATTTTGAATCATGACCACTTCCCCGTCGGTTTTTGTCACCCGATAGATAACACTGGGAGCCGTGGTAATCACATCAAGGTCGAACTCTCTCATCAATCGCTCCTGGATAATCTCCATATGGAGAAGTCCCAGGAAACCGCAACGGAAACCGAATCCAAGGGCAGCGGAAGTTTCCGCTTCATATACTAGGGAAGCATCATTAACTTGTAGTTTTTCCAGAGCATCCCGAACGTTTTCATACTTTTCCCCTTCCGCTGGATATATGCCGCAGTAGACCATCGGCGTCGCTTTTTTGTATCCCGGCAGCGGGGTTTCCGTCTCCCGTTCGGTTTCCGTAATGGTATCCCCTACCCGACAGTAACGAACATCCTTAATACTTGCGGTAACATATCCTACATCACCTGCTTGAAGTTCCGGAAGTGCTACAGGATTCGGGGAGAATACCCCTACTTCATTTACTTCAAAACTTTTTCCCGTCGCCATCATTTTGATTTTCATGCCCTTTTTAATTTTGCCTTCATAAACCCGGACATAGGCAATTACACCTTTATAATTATCGTAGAATGAGTCGAAAATTAAGGACTTTAACGGTTTGGTCTCGTCATCCTTCGGCGGCTCAATTCTTTGAACAATGGCTTCCAGAACATCTTCGATATTCACACCGTTTTTTGCGGAAATCAATGGCGCATCACTGGCGTCAATACCGAGAATCTCTTCAATTTCTTTTTTGACTTCCTCGATTCGTGCACCGGGGAGATCGATTTTATTGATGACCGGAATAATTTCCAGATCCTGTTCTAGGGCTAAATAGACGTTCGCCAGCGTCTGAGCCTCAATTCCCTGAGCGGCGTCCACCACTAAAATTGCCCCTTCACAGGCCGCTAGACTTCTCGACACTTCATAAGTAAAGTCTACATGTCCCGGGGTATCAATTAAGTTCAGAGAATACTCCAAACCGTCGTTTGCGGTATACAGTAAACGGATAGTCTGAAGCTTGATGGTAATGCCCCGCTCCCGTTCAAGTTCCATATTATCCAGTAGTTGTTCCTGCATATCTCTCTCGGCGATTAAACCGGTCTTTTCAATCAGACGATCCGCCAGGGTAGATTTACCATGGTCGATATGAGCTATAATAGAAAAATTGCGTATACGATCTTGTCGAACACTTGCCATGATGATCCTCCTTTTATTGTTAATCTTAAACGATTATAACATATTCTATCATGAGTTTATAGAGATTTCATCGGTCCGTCGAAAGATTTTATAATTAGTGGTTGCATTCCCGTTGCTTATTTGATAAAATCTATATGTTAACAGCCTGTAAGGGGGTGAATGATTATGGCAAATATTAAGTCAGCACAAAAACGAATTAAAGTTATTGAAAAGAAAACAGCTCGAAACAAGTTAATCAAGGATGATCTGAAAAAGACCATCAAGGCTTTCGAAAGAGCTCTAGAAGGTAACGATTTAGACACAGCAAGGGAAAAACTTCACGCAATTGAGAAGAAGTTTGACAAAGCCGCTTCTAAAGGTGTTTACCACAAAGCTAAAGCGTCTCGAAAGATTTCACGATTAACAAAAAAGTTCAACCGTGCTGTATAATATTCCCCCCACTAAAAAACCGTGTCTCGGTTTCCTATAAAATAAGCATACCCAAGGGTATGCTTTTTTATTTCTTTATTTGCCTTTTTACTTACATAGTTCCAACACGATCAGTTCAATCCCCAAAAAATCTTCAATCTGCCCGGTTTTAATTTTCGCATCCTTCTCCGTAATAAAATTGATAAAACCGATCAACTGTTTCTCGGAATAGTTCCGACTTTGTTTTAAGCTTTTGCTGGCTACGAAGGGGTGAATTCCGATTTGTTTTGCGATGGCTTTGGACGTATAGCCTTTCTTCGAAAGTTCTTTAACTTTTAATACATTCTTCATCTGATTGCTTAAGGTAGCTAATATTTTCAATACCGGTTCTCCCTGATATATCAGCTCTTCCATCTGTCGTAGTGCTTCCCGTCGATTCTTTTTTTCAATCGCATCCATCACCTTAAATATATCGTTTTCAAAGCTTTTCGAAGTAATTTTATCGATATCCTCCGATGTCACCCGCCCTTCCGGTTTTTTGTAATGAATCAGCTTATTCACTTCATTTTCCACATCAAACAGGGTTTTTGTACGGTTTCTCCCGAGGTAATCTAAATTGGCAACAAAATAATTAAGTCCTGCAGGGTCGATTTCTACTCCCTGTTTTTTCATCTTCCCCTTGATCCATCGAAGCAGTTCGCTTTCCTGCAGCGGATCAAACTGGAAATGCGTACCCTGCTTCTTAATCCCCTTAACCAGTTTTTTTCGTGCATCCACCTTCGAAGCCATAAAAATCACACAGACTTGATCCGGTAGATCCGAAATGCACTGTAGAACGCGTTCCTCTTCTTCCTTGGAACTTCCCTTTTTCTGGGTACCTAAAAACAGCGGCTCCTTTACCACAACCAGTCTTTTCTCCGCCATAAAGGGTAATGTTTCCACCGCATCCTGAAACTTTGCCAAATCAAAGTCCTTATCGTGAAAGGTGGTTACATTTAGGGACTTAAAGTTCGGATCAATCAGTTTTTTCTCTAAGGTCTTATAAGCTAGGTCAATCTGATATTTTTCTGCTCCGGTAAATAGATATAGGGAGGCGATATCATCCTGCTGTACGTGTTTTTTGAATTCCTTCCATTTCATAAAGCAAATCCCTCTTTTCTATAGATATATACACGCTGATCGTTATTATGTAGTAGAGAATCACCCAGATAAAATCCATTTCCCCGATTTCTATAAAAGCTCCGGGAATTCTTTGAAAAAGTCTTGCCAGAAGGATTTGATAGGTCAGTAACCCGTTGGTAAAAAAATTAACGGTCATTCCTAAAGGCAGTGCAACAAAGCCAACGACGATCCCCAAAAGACCCAAACTTAGCAACATACCCATACCGGGCATAAGCAATAAGTTGGCTGGGATAGAAACCATCGAGATTTGTCCGAAATAATATGCCATCAAGGGCAGGGTTCCGATTTGCGCGGCTAGGGTCACAGCCACCAGGCCCCTCAAAATATTCGGGAGAAATACCAGTGCTTTGTCCAATTTTGCGTAAAGAAGAATAATACTTGCCGTTGCTGCAAAAGAGAGCTGAAACGATACGGTAAACAGTGTTGAGGGATTAGTCAGTAACGAAAGGACTCCTACTACCGCAAGGGCATGTAGCCCGTCATAAGGGCGGTGCTGGTAAAAAGCGAGGATATACAGTCCATACATCAAACCGGCACGAACCATCGATACCGGAAAGCCGATTAAATATCCATAAAGAAAGAGTATTCCAAGAATCAACCATAAATAAAATCTTTTCCCAAGACCCATTTTTCTGAAAAATCCTGTGAATATCGCCACCAGTATTCCCACATGGAGTCCGGAAACGGCAACAATATGAGCAGTACCGGTTTGTGAGAAGGCTTCCCGCAAATCCGCTTCTAAGAATCCCTGATCTCCCAACAGTATACTTTTCATCAATTGACTTTGAGGCTCTTGGAGGGAGTGGTCTAAAAATTTCAAGGCTCTCCGTTTGTTCCCTTCTAAAAAACTCTCTTGATATAATCCTTCTTTCGATAA
>JBEPWR010000096.1:0-5911 GCA_041642335.1 Eubacteriales bacterium | reverse complement strand
CGAAACTTAAAAGCAGCTAGTATGATGGGAAAATAGTACAGTCTTCGAAAAAAATCATGCAACTGCCAATTTTGGGATTTAGTAAAGTAATGAAAGGCGGTAATGACTATTAACATTAGCACAATAAGACCAAAGGTTCGTTTATTCGGGATCATTTCCAATCTTTGTACGGACCTCTTTTTATTCTTCACTTAAATACACCCCCTTCTTTTTTCTAAGTATATATCTCTATATAACAGATCTATGTGTGTTGCCTAGTTAAACATATTTTAGTGTAGCATATCCTACAGTTTATATACCCTCCAATCTTTCTATAACACTTTTTTGAAGTTCTTAGGATTAAAGTACACCTTTACACCTTACTTTATAAAAATTAAGACCCAGCGGATATTGCTGAGTCTTAATCTTATTAATATTTATCTATTTTGAAGCGCTCTTTTTTTGCTCTGATACTCTTCCTCATCAATTTCGCCTTTAGCAAATCGTTCATTTAGGATTTCCAGAGCCCGTTCTTCTCCATTCCTTTCTCTAGGATATCCTCTCCCACTGTCTCGATCTCCCCGATTGTTTTTAGTATCCATAATCAAGTATACTGCCACAACTGCAAGAATAATAAAAATAAACATCATAAGCCACTGACCTCCTAACATTCCATGATGGTTCCAAAACATATACATCACCTCTTCTTAAATAATTGTTTGCTTTCTAATTCCTTTAAATCTTCACCTGTAGGATAACTTACAACGATTGTAGCATTTCCTACAGTTTTTGTGCTATTCTTTATTTAACCACTACTTTAAGATTGTCTACTTTCCTGACTCTTCCTGTTTGTCTCCGGTGTTTTATTCAGATCACAACAGTCCATTTTCTTAGTTCCAAAATTCTGCTTATTGGCAGCTTCAATGGATTTCAGCACTTTTGCAAAAAACTTTTTCAATAGACTCACCTCCCTGACGATCAAGATTTTCAATGATTGTTAATCAAGCACTTTTACAATGACAATCTCCACCTTCTCTTTGGTTTTTCTTCCCCGGTCCCATAGTCGGATCCCCAGATAGGACAGCGCCAGAAATATCAGCCCCACAACAATTCCAAGACCCTCCTGAGAGCTCTCATAGCCTAAGGGTATACTAACCCATATTCCAAACAAGACACCGATAAATACACTGATTAATGGGATTCCGTACATAATCATGGCTGCATTCAACACTTTTCTTGTTTGAAGCTCAATTTTTACCCGCTGTCCCACTTTCGCTTGGGGAATATTAAGAACATCCACATACTTTCTCGTAGGTACACAGCCGCCTTTACAGGATGCACAATTTTCGCCGCAAGCACTGCTTCTTTGAATTTCCACAACAGCTTCATTACCCTCTGTTTTTTTTACTACTCCAATATTCTCCATTATACTCCCTCCTATATAATATACTTGCAATTCCCATGCCAAGATTTTATTAAATTATTTTTTTTTATAGAATATACCTCTTTCTACATCTATCTTTAAAAGTAATGCAAATTCCGTGCCGATCCTGCCTTTTATTTTAAAAACATTTTTAATATTAACTGTTCAAACTTCCTGGCAAGGTATATAATGAAGTATCTGTATATGCCTAATGTCCCAAATAGCAAATAATAGATATTTAAGTAGAGGAAGTGTAAAAATGCGCGGAGATATTATTTTTGTTGAAAGATTCCCCTTAGGGTTACATGCCTCGACGGAGTGTAGAATCAGCCCAGAAAGTTGCGTACTCGATCGCCTGATCTTTCGTTTTTTAACTTATAAACATTATGGTGTGGATATAGGCGACAGTAAAATTATCCACTTTTATTGTCCCAGCATTTTAAAAATTCCAATGGCACGCATTAGCCTATGCACCCCTGAAGAATTTTGCAAGGACGGAATTCTTCAAATTGAAGAGGATATTCCAAAAAACTTTACTCCCGAGGAAATTGCCCAACGGGCAGAGTCCATGCTTCATACGAATTTTGACGGATATCGAGTCAAGCATAACAACTGTGAGCATTTTTCGATGTGGTGTGCAACAGGGCTGCGTACCGGAAAACAGGATTTGATCCGGGATGCTTGGCACCGTTGTATGGGAGTACCTACCGTTGCAAAGAAAAAGGCCTTATCCGCCATTTCCAATTTTACCTTTTTACAATAATAGGACTCTCTTTTGTTATCAATCGATACCGATAGAGAGTTTTTTTTCACCTACACCGCTTTATAGGGTTATCAGGATAAGCAAAAAGAGGTCCATAAAATATTCCGGACCTCGTTAATATCTAGCGATTCTAAAAAAAAAATTTTACAGCCATGCTTTTTTGTCTATTATAAATAAATGCTCCGTCTTATTCTCTCCCTCAATTTCTTCATTGGTTTTGAAATCTCCATGGCTTTCAAATTCCAGACTTTCCAATA
Organism: Eubacteriales bacterium; assembly: GCA_041642335.1. Classification (GTDB taxonomy): domain Bacteria; phylum Bacillota; class Clostridia; order Peptostreptococcales; family T1SED10-28; genus Isachenkonia. Next base: position 3,489 of record JBEPWR010000096.1, on the reverse strand, counting down.
AATTTATCGCTGCCCGGTTTCGGATATCAGTAATGGCAATGACCTGATCCACGCCCAGAATTTTAAAAACATAATCTAACGCTGCCTCCAGTGCTTCTTGGGCAAATCCCTCCTGCTGAAAATCCGGAGCAATGGTGATAAATATTTGCGTATGGTTTTCATCCGGCCCCCAAGTATAAATACCCAAATCTCCAACAAGCTCGCCTGTGGATTTTAGCTCAATGGCAATTTGAAACCACTGTTTCGGTTTCCCCGGTTCCGCTGTAGTCTGCTCTTGAATAAACTTTTTAGCCTTCTCTAAGGTGCAATCACACCATCCTTCCCCGGTATACCTTCGAATTTCGGGATCATTCCGGTAATCATAAAAACTTTCATAATCCGCTTCCCTAAATCGTCTAAGGATCAAATTTTTTGTTTCAATCATTTCAAACAAGGACCTTGTCATTATTACAACCCCTTTTTTGTATTACTAAAATCCTCCTATCACATACATATTTCTTATCCCATCTTCTATATAGTATTTACCCACAATACTTACTTTTAACGAGAATTTTAAGGATAATTTTACAATATAAAAACCCGGATAATCCTATCCGGGAAGTTTTACCAATAAAGATTTTTATTTTACTTGAAAATTTTTTATTCGGTTACAAGCTTTGGCTCAAAGCAGATATGGCCGGTAATGTGCTTAGCCTTTTCTTTGGGATCTTCATAAGACCAGGCGCCGTTTTCCAAGCGATCTCCACCCACTTCAATGTGGTAATAGGTCGCTTCACCCTTCCAGGGGCAAGTATATTCTTTGTCACTTACTTTGAAATATTTCATTTTTACATCATCTCTGGGAAAATAATGATTTCCCTCAACCACTTCGGTATTATTACTTTCTGCAAGAATTGTGTCTTTGTAAACAGCTTTCATGGCAAGCCTCCCTCCTTGATATTTCTCAACTATTTTTCCTATCTTGTATCTTCCGGTTCTATTTCATCCTGTTTATATTTTATACCCTATTTCTAGTGTTGATAACAAATATTACCCGTACATTAGGTTTCTTCATGCATTTTGCTTTTTTCATTAAATTTTACAATGGCTGAAACCATTGTTTTTACAAGGATGCGTTGATATAATAGTTAATGAATTAACAAGTTTAGTAATTATTAATTAAGAATGATTTTACTATTCGCCTTTTGAAAAGCAAAGATTAATCAAAGAAAGACCACAACAGTCACATGATACACAAAACTGAGGAGGAATTAGGATGAACAAGGAAGTGAGTTTACGAAAGATCCAACAAGATGCAGAAAACTATTTCAAACAGGGGAATTACTACTGTTCTGAGGCTATTGTGGCCTCCATTAGAGAAAACTTTGATTTGAATATGCCTGAGGAAATGGTTGCAATGGCTTCCGGATTTCCTGTGGGGATTGGACGTTCTAAATGTGTTTGCGGGGCGGTATCCGGAGGAGTAATGGCCATCGGATATTTCTTTGGTCGAACGAAAGGCACTAATCCGAAGGATCCGAAAAGTGTCAAAACGCTAGAGCTTGCCAATGAATTACAGGAATCATTTAAGAAAAATCATAAAGTCCTGTGCTGTAGTATCTTAACCAAGGGTATGGATATGGCCTCCGGTGAACATAAAGCCCAGTGCGTTTCCTTTACGGGAGAGGTGGCAAGAAGCGCTTCAGAAATAATTGTTCGGGAAATGGGTATGAAGAATTTAGACGAAACCCAAGAGGAAGTGTAATCCGATGAAGAGCTATTTGAAGACTCTCCCACTTCCGATCTCCGGTTTGATGCTGGGCCTCGCGGCCCTTGGAAATCTCTTAGGTATTTATTCCACCGCTCTTCGTTATACCCTCGGGGGGATTTCCGCGTTAATTTTTGTGAGTTTAATCTTAAAAGTAATCATTTTTCCAAGCAGTGTAAAAGAAGGATACAAGAGCCCTGTCATAGGATCCATTCTGCCGACCTTTACCATGGGCGGTATGCTTCTTAGTACGTATATCAAGCCCTATTTTCCGGGAATTGCCTTTGGCTTATGGATCTTCTGCTTAGGACTTAATTCGCTATTAATACTAATGTTTACAAAGACCTATGTTTTAAACTTTAATATTCGAAAAGTCTTTAGCAGTTACTTTGTGATGTACGTAGGGATTGTCGTCGGCAGTGTAACCGCACCTCTTTATGATCTGCAGATTATCGGTCAAACCCTCTTCTGGTTCGGCCTGATTGTTTATCTGATATGGCTTCCCATCGTTTGTTACCGCGTTTTTATAATCAAAGAAGTTCCTGAAGCCGCAAAGCCGATTTCTATTATTTTTGCCGCCCCGGCGAGTCTCTTAATGGCCGGATATTTAAGTTCTTTCCCGGAGAAGAGCCTGGGTATGGTGGGATTTCTGGGCATCATAGCTATAATTATGACACTTTATGCCTTAATTCAAATGCCTAAAATGCTGCGTCTTCCCTTCTACCCAAGTTACTCAGCCTTTACTTTTCCTTTTGTCATTAGTGCCATCGCCTTTAACGGAATGACCGCTTACTTGGAAAGCCAGGGAATCGCTTTTGGAGGTTTGGAGTTTATTCGGGGATTTCAAATCGCTTGGGCAACAACTATGGTACTCTATGTTTTATTCCGGTTTAGTCTGCTCTTTAAAAAGCAGATCATACTTGAAGAAAAAACAACAACTTCATAGGCCCATTATTCCTAAGAGGTATAGCGCTTTTTATATTCTCTAAGGATTTCGCTAATCGTAACCAGTAGAATCATTGCCAGGGCCATTCGGAGGATCAGACCCGGACTAAGCAAGCTTAAACGCTCGAAGAAGCTTTCCCCATTTATAAAAGACAGGATAAAAAAAAGGATCAAAATAACGACCATAAGATTGATCATCCAGAGGATAAATCTGCGAATCACATTAACGATGAAATTTTTATCGGTGATAATTTCTTTGATCATATGAGTAACTCCTTTAAAAAATCATCTAATGGAATTAATTTTAGCCACCGAACGCTGCTGTTTCGGTGGCTATTTCCATAATAAACCTTGATTTTTACACGTCCCTTATCGTAACCAGGCCCTTGCTTCCTCTTCTTTATCCCTAGAATAAACTTTCAGTTCCATTTTCATGGCGGGATCGACAATCTTCTCCAGGGCTGAAAGAATTTTCGAATCGGTAACCAACGCATATTTCTCGATTTTGTCTAAATAATCCTTAGCAAAAGATAAACGCTCACTTACCGAGGAGAGCTCCGGTGTTGGTATAGAATGCGCTCGTACAAGTATTTTTACACTTCCATATTCTTCGATAGTACTTTTGACCTCTCGTAGTACCATTTCATTTTCCTCATCTGATATTTTTCCGGTCACTTCATATTCCAGAATATTTTTTTCACTGGTTTCGAGTTTTCTTAACATGATATAACCTCCTTATTGAAATTTTACCCAGGACTTTTACAAATAAACAATCCTTCAATATGGTATTTTCACTC
>JBEPWR010000095.1:0-5950 GCA_041642335.1 Eubacteriales bacterium | reverse complement strand
GTTTTTTGGAGAACAATTGAATATACTGATCTTAATTTGATCTTTTTAGGGTATTTATGGAATAGTATTATCAGTTATTTTGGTATTGAAGGAAGGGGGGATTGTATTGGAATCGTTTCAAAGGACAAAACACCCGATACTTCTATTAATGCTCTGCTTTATTTTAATTTCTGTTATGTCATCGGTCAGCTTTGGTCAAGAAGATCATCAAGAAACCATTGTATATAGTATTGCGGTAGAAGGAACGGTTACAGCCGGCACAACTTCCCATATTCAAAGAGGAATCGAAAAAGCTGAGGATGATGGGGCCGAGGCTATACTGATTTTGCTTAATACTCCGGGAGGTTTAGTAAATGCTACGATTGATATTATTTCAAGTATGATCAGTGCTGATGTACCGATTATTACTTATGTCCATCCTCAAGGGGGGATAGCAGCCTCTGCAGGAACTTTTATCTTATTGGGAGGTCATCATGCCTTTATGGCACCGGGCACCACTATTGGAGCTGCAATGCCGGTGACGATGAATCCGGAAGGAGGAAGTGCCCCGGCGGATGATAAAACGGTGCAGTTTTTGTCAGGACATATGCGAAGTATTGCAGAAGCCCGAAACCGCCCCGGCGATGTGGCTGAACGTTTTGTAACGGAAAACCTGACACTGAATGGTATGGAAGCCATAGAGCTTGAGATCATTGATGGGATTGTGGGAGATATCCCTGATTTGTTAGAAGACATTCATGGCCTTGAAGTGGTGTTGGATAGTGAGACGGTGACCCTCAACACAAAGGACGCAGAAATCCTGGAAATTGAAAGAAGTACCAGAGATACCATTACCCATCTTATCAGTAATCCTCAGATTGCTTTTATTCTTTTCTTAGCCGGCGTATATGGTCTGGTTATCGGGTTTAACGCCCCGGAGACTTTTTTTCCTGAAGTCCTGGGAGCCATAGCACTGGTGTTAGCCCTTTACGGATTGGGACTGTTTGAAGTAAACATTTTTGCAGGATTAATGATTCTGCTGGGGATTGGTTTTATTATTGCTGAGGCCTACACCCCGACTTACGGTGTGTTAGGAACTGGAGGAGTGATCAGTATGGTTATCGGGATCTTATATTTGCCTGGGGAGCCCCTTGTTTCTGATCGTTGGATAGCAGAGTTTCGAACACTCGCCATTGGAGCGGGAGTGATTGCCTCTGTACTATTAATTATTATTGTAGCAGGCCTTTACCGTTTAAGAAAATCAAAGGCAGTTCATGGTGAGGATGAATTTGCAGATGCTGTCGCTACGGTTAGTGAAACCTTAAATCCTGAGGGATTGATTAAAGTCCAAGGAGAGTTATGGAAAGCGAAATCAGAAAATTCAAACACGATAGAAAAAGGAGAAAAAGTCCGGGTTTTGAAAAGGGATGGGATGGTCTGCATTGTTGATAAATTAAAGAACGAGGGAGAATAACAAGAAAAAAGAAAGGATGATGAGTCGTGCCAAATGTCATTGAGAGTGTGGAGAGTAGTGTTCCGATAATTATTCTGGTTGTAATAGTGTTGTTTTTACTGAAGATGGCAGTCAATATTTTTCCTGAATATGAAAGAGGAGTGTTGTTTCGTCTTGGGCGGTTGGTGGAAGTTAAGGGGCCTGGACTTGTGATAATTATTCCCTTTATTGATCGGCTTGAGCGAATTTCACTACGGATCGTAGTCGATAATGTACCGCCTCAGGAAGTAATTACCCGGGATAATGTAACCTGTAAGGTTAATGCTGTGCTGTATTATCGTGTCACGGCTCCTGACAAAGCCGTGGTCAATGTAGAAAAATTCTATGAGGCGACCAGTCAATTTGCTCAGACAACCATGCGAAGCGTTGTCGGACAAGCGGATTTGGATGAGCTGCTTTCAGAACGAGAAAAAATAAATAAAAAAATCCAGGAAATTGTAGATGAAGCAACGGATCCCTGGGGTATTAAAGCTACGGCGGTAGAGCTTAGAGATGTAATCATACCGGAATCCATGCAAAGAGCCATTGCTCGTCAAGCAGAAGCCGAACGGAATCGAAGAGCGGTAGTAATACAGGCGGAAGGAGAAAAGCAGGCAGCTGTGAAAATCTCTGAAGCTGCAGAAATTTTGAGTCATCAGGAAGGCTCTTTAACCTTAAGAACCCTTCGTACAATATCGGACATGTCCAACTCTGAAAGTGCAACCATTCTATTTCCAGTACCAATGGAAATGAGACGGTTATTACCGAATCTTGATAAAATCATGGAAGATTCCGTGGAGTATCGGGAAAACAAAAAAGATAAAGAAGATATCGAGAAGAAAAAAGAAAAAATTCGAAAAGAAATTGAAGAACAAGCGCTAAAGGATTTTGAAGAAGGAAAAGTGGCAAAGGATATTGCAAAAGAACAGAAAAGTCAGGAGATAGAACAAAAAGCAAAAAAAGAAGGCCCGGAAGAAGGCCTGAAAGATCAAAACAATGAGAAGGATACTTAAGGCTTCTCAGGGAACCAAATGTCAATTTCTCTCTGAGCAGAATCCGAAGAATCCGACCCGTGTATCAAGTTCCGAGTGGTATTATTTGCGAAGTCTCCGCGAATGGTTCCCGGGACCGCTTTCTTTGGATCCTTATCCCCGATCATTAAACGTAGGACTTCAATTACATTTTCGCCTTCAACAATCATGGCCATTACCGGCCCCTCTAAAATAAAGGCTATTAATGATTCAAAGTATGTTCGACCTTTATGTTCTGCATAATGTGCCTCCACAGTACCACGGTCGGGATTTCTTAACTCAGCTTTGATTAATTTATAGCCTTTTTTTTCGATTCTTGAAATGATTTCTCCGGTCAGGCCTCTTTGTACTCCGTCGCTTTTAATCATTACAAATGTCTTTTCCATTATTTTTCACCTCCATCATAGCTAAAGATTATTATACAAATAGTTGAAAGATTCTGCAATGGTAAAAGACTATAAAAAGTTTAAGTCTGGTTTATATTTTTGATTTCAGTCATTAAAGACGGAATGAATGGGTATAATATAGGGTAAAGTAATACATTTCTAAATTGGAGGGTTGTATATGTTAAAAAATATTGCAAATATTGTACGAGGCTTATCGGCTGATGCAGTGGAAAAAGCAAATTCCGGTCACCCGGGGCTACCTCTGGGTTGTGCTGAAATTGGTGCAGTACTCTTCGGAGAAACAATGAACTATAATCCGGAAGTACCGAACTGGATAAATCGGGACCGTTTGGTATTATCCGCAGGACATGGTTCGATGCTTCTTTACTCCTATCTTCATCTTACCGGTTTTGAAGTATCTTTAGAGGATATTAAGGAATTTCGCCAGGTGGATTCCATAACCCCCGGGCATCCCGAGCATGGTGATACCCCTGGAGTAGAAGCCACTACCGGCCCCTTAGGACAAGGATTTTCAAATGCTGTAGGAATGGCTCTTTCAGAGAAAATTTTATCCAATAAGTTTAATCGGGACTCATTAAATATTATTGACCATTATACCTATACCATACTTGGTGATGGATGCATGATGGAGGGGATAACTTCTGAGGCGGCATCCCTTGCTGGTCATTTGGGTCTGGAAAAACTTATTGCGATCTATGATGATAATAGTATATCTATTGGCGGTGGAACTGAAATTGCTTTTACCGAATCTGTGGCAGATCGTTTCAAAGCTTACAATTGGCATGTAATAGAAGATGTAGATGGTCATAACCTGGACCAGGTACGTCAGGCCATCAAAGAAGGAAAGGCAAATAAAGAACAGCCGACTTTAATTTTAGCAAAAACGCATATCGGATACGGTGCTCCAACCAAACAGGATACCGCTGAAGCTCATGGTGCTCCCCTGGGAAAAGAGGATATTAAGAGTATGAAAGAATATTTTGGACTTCCCGTGGACGAGGAGTTTTATATTTCTCCGGAAGTAGCCGACTTCTTTGATGAATTAAAACAGGCTAAGAAAATGAAATATCGGGACTGGAAAGAACGATTTGATATATGGTCCCTAAAATATCCGAGTCAAAAAAACGAGTTGAATCAATTTTTAAATCCAAAAACTCCTGAAAAAGCACTGGAGCTGTTAAAGAACTACTCTGTTGATCCAGAAAAGAAAGTAGCGACCAGAAAGTCTTCTGGCGAAATATTAAATAAGCTGGCAGAAGTAATACCAAATCTGATCGGAGGTTCTGCAGATCTTTCACCTTCGACAAAAACGTATTTGGAAAACTACGGAGAAATTCAAAAAAATCAATTTGACGGCCGGAATATTCGTTTTGGCGTTCGAGAGCATGCCATGGCAGGAATTGCCAATGGGATTTCCCTCCACGGCGGATTCAGACCTTTTGTCTCTACATTCCTGGTCTTCTCGGATTATATGCGCCCTGCTATTCGTATGGCATCGATTATGAAACAACCGGTAATATTTATTTTTACCCATGATTCAATTTATGTAGGAGAAGACGGTCCAACCCATGAACCGATTGAACATTTAGAGTCCTTACGATTAATCCCGAATTTAAAAGTACTGAGACCCGCAGATACGGAAGAGGTTTCAAAAGCATGGATTGAGGCTTTAGAATACCAGGAGGGGCCTACGGCATTAATTTTAACCAGACAAGGTCTTCCGCATATTAAGAATAAAGAGGATATCGCCTCATTTTCCAAAGGAGGATATGTTGTATCCAAGGACTCAGAGGAAGAGATTACTTTGCTGGCAACGGGAAGCGAAGTATCCTTAGCTTTAGAAGTGCGAGAGGCATTGAAAAAAGAGGGCGTTTTCTCTCGATTGGTTTCCATTCCGGATCGGATAGCTTTTGAAAGACAGTCCGATCAGTATATTCGTGAAGTATTAGGTGATCCGAAACAGCTTCGAGTAGTAATCGAAGCCGGTGTAAAAAATGGGTGGTACCGCTTTATATCGGATAAAGATCTGATGATTACGATGGAAACTTATGGTGCCAGTGGACCGGGAGACGAAGTAGCGAAGAAATTTGGTTTTGATGTACAGGATATTACCGAAAAAATTCTAAAAAAATCAAAGGGGGAAGCCTAATGAAAATTAAGAAAGTACTACTTTGCACCGACTTCTCTTTTGAATCCGATCAATTAATCCAGACACTTTATGAGCTAAAGGAATTAGGACTTAAAGAGGTTGTAATATTCAATGTAGTGGATATCGATTCCGCCGGAAGCAATGCTCCAAGTTTTCAAAAACAGAAAAAAGAAGCTCTGAAATCTGATCAACGGGAACTGGAGAAAGAAGGGCTGCAGGTCAAAATAGATATCAAAATCGGTGTTCCCGCAAAAGATATTATTAAAAAAGCGGAAGAAGAAAAGGTGGACCTCATACTTATGGGATCTCACGGAAAGGGGTTTATCAAACGGATCTTATTGGGAAGTACAACATTTGATGTGGTTCGATTAAGCAAGAAGCCCGTACTGGTAGAGAAGTATCAAAAAATCGATGATAAGCGAAAACAACCCTTTACCAAAGAAAAGTTCAAGAAAGTATTAATCCCTGTAGATTATTCTTCCCATGCAATGAATGTCCTGGAAAAAGTTAAGGGAATCGAAAAGATTCAGGAAATTCTTTTGGTTTCAGCGATTGAGTACAGCCAAGATGAAAAAGAGCTTGGGGCAGTAAAAGAGAAAATGGAAAAACACTTAGGGAAAATCCGTATGGATTTATTTAATGCAGGATTCGCTTCGAATTATATCATTAAAGAAGGGACCGCTTCTGAAAACATCCTGGAAGTTGCGGAAAATGAAGGGGTAGATCTAATCATTCTTTCCAAAAGAGGAGAAGGAAAGATTAAGGAGCTATTAATAGGAAGCACGGCTACAAATATTGTGACCAATTCGAAAGCGCCGGTGTTGATTTTTCCTTCCGAAGAAGAATAGATTTACTATAAGATAACAGCAAATAAAAAGAGGCGGAGACGCCT
>JBEPWR010000094.1:0-6015 GCA_041642335.1 Eubacteriales bacterium | reverse complement strand
CTTTCTGCAGCCTTTGCGAAGGCTAAGGTTGTGTGCCACGGATTAAGATGACCGTCATCTTTACAGTAGGTTGCACTGATAAAATCCTGGGTATTAAGCATCGGAACAATTTCTTTAGCTTCTTCCAAAGAAATGTACTTAGAGTCGATACCTAAGGCGTTTTGCATTGCAACGTTCTTCTTCGATTGCACATCTTCTTCTTCCGTTGCAGCTAAAATCAAATACCCTTTTTGTTTAAATTCAATATCATGATCATAGGCTAAGGTTTCTTGGGCAGTTTCAAAAAACTCTCGAGAAAGCTTGGCCACTTGACAGTTCATTTTAGTAGCCCACTGCTGTCGAATTCCGGCTCCACAACGGCCCGTGGCCCCGCTGGAAATATAATCTTTTTCCAAGAGCACAATATTTTTCATTCCTTTTTTTGCTAAATTATAGGCAATGGCGCAACCGGATATCCCTCCGCCGACGATTACAATTTCTGCTTTAGAATCCATCCTCTCCCTCCTCTTCTTCTGAAGTACTTGTAAATAAATCAAAACTTACGGATTTTGTGGGCGGACGATAAGTATCCGGCAGTAGATTTTCCAAGGGTTGATTGGTAAGAGCCGATAGCTCTCTTAGGATCAGCATCAGACATGTTCTGCCTTGACAAGGGCCCATGCCTACCCGTGTAACTCTTTTAATCTCTTCCAGGGTATGATATCCTTCCGCTATCGCATCGTGAATATCCTGCACTGTAATATCCTCACAACGACACAATATCACATCATGATTTGACATGAAAATCACCTACCCTGATATTTCTTATTTTTTTAAAAATTCTCTTTGGAACTGCAATGGAAATAACCGCGGTCTTATCTTGGTGTTTGGAATTTTTAACAGATAGTACCTGGACTTCTACGACTTCATTGCCACTTCGATCCAGTCCCTTTACCCACTCCCCCTCTTCCGGAAGAGGAAAAAACTCGTAGGGAATTGTCATTTTTACGTATTCTTTATGATAGGAGTAATCAATTACCATAATAGCGAGACCCGGACAGCTGCTGATGCATAATGTACATCCATTACATTTTTCAAAATTGATGGTCGGAAGATCTGTGATATCTTTAAAGGCTTCAATCCCCCCGGAATGACAAGCTGTGTAGCAGGGATTACAGGGAATGGTTTCGAAACACTCCACAACAACCACCGGTCCTTCTTCCAATCGTTCCTGTGTAGGAAAGACTTCTTCTAAATCATGATTACTTGGGACACCCGTAGTTTTTAGCAATTCAAAATCACCTCCTAAAGTTATAAACCGACTTTTTGGTAGCCCATACGAATATGAGCACCTTTTTCTCCACCCCGTAGTCCTTCAAGCTCCTGTAACAGTTCTTGCATTTCTTGATCATATGATTCATATACAAATTCTAAATCACGACTTGCCGCAAGTCCCGCGATCGATCCCTCGACCATTGCACTACTTGCTTCTTCAATTCCCGACGAATCCCCTGCAACATAAATATTTTTGATACTGGTCTGCAGGAACTTGTTTCTTTTTGGCACATATCCTCCTAATTCCCGTACGTATTCCATTTCACAACCTCCCTGCCAAAAGAATGCAGAGGAAGGCGTAAGTCCGACGGAAATACACAGGACATCGACATTAAATTCTTTTTCCGTTCCGGGAACCGGTTTCCAGGTTCGATCTACTTTTGCAATAATCGCTTTTTCAAGATGGTCATTTCCCTCAGCCTTAAGGATCGTATGTCCGGTATATATAGGAACTCCCGAACGACGAATTTTCGATGCATGAACCAAATAGCCTCCGATGTTTGGGGATGCATCAATAATCCCTACAACTTCAACCCCTGCTTGCAAAAGCTGATAGCTGATAATCAGACCAATGTTTCCTGCACCAACCATTAGCACTCGCTTCCCGGGTTTTACCAGATATTCATTCATTAATGTTTGTACCGCTCCGGCACCATAAATTCCCGGAAGGTCATTATTCGGGAAAGGTAATGATTTTTCTAATGCACCGGTGCCGATAATTATCGATTTCGCTCGTACTTTAAAATAAATTTCCTTCGATTCTTTTATTTGTTCCAGCGTTACCACACCATCTTCATAAATGCCTAAAGCAGTGGTACTATGAAGAATTTTAATATTATCATACCCTTTAACATCTTCGACTAGTTTCTTTCCGATATCAAAACCTCTTTTTGAGGCATATTGTTTCTCCGATCCAAAAAACATATGGGTTTGCTTAACTAATTGTCCTCCAAAATGTCGACTGCGCTCTACAAGCAACACCTTAGCTCCTGATTTTCCCGCTGCAATGGCGGCACTTAATCCCGAAGGCCCTCCTCCTATTACTAAAATATCCGTATGAATCATTCTATTGAACCTCTCCCTTCCTGGCTTTCTACGATCATATCCTCTTGTAAAGGTTCTATGCAGGTTTTAATATTGGGTTTTCCATTTACCCGCATAAAACAGGAGGAACAATTCCCAATCGCACAGTAAAATCCGCGAGGTCTCTTATGTTTAATACTTTTACTTAGCTGGGTAATTCCGGCTGCATGTAGTGCGGATGCGATGGTGTCTCCATCATATCCAAAGTAGACTTTCCCATTATAAAAGAATTTCATTTTTCGCTTCCTACGAACAGTTAACACTGGATGGTTTTCGATTCGTTGACTCATTACGTAACACCTCCTCATTTATTTTATTGCAATAATCGTGCCACATATACGAATTTTCTGATAACTGCAGAAATGCCTGTTTCTAGGTGCTTTAAGAAAAAAAGATGACATCCCCACAAAAGAGTATGTTTAATTATCTGACATATTTTTTGTTATTTCTTTCTCTTTCCCTATTTTTAAGCATAAATTAATGTGCAACAAACCGACATCATTGCACTAGCTGTCGACTTTTTGCACATTAATCGCTTAGCAAAATAGATAATACCGAACATTTTATTCCAATTCATGTTTTTCCAACTTATAATATAAGGTACTCCTCGGGATTTCCAGATACTTAGCGGTTTTGCTTTTGTTATAATCATTGGTTTCTAATGCTTTTTCAATCAATGACTTTTCGTATTTTTCCATACGGCATTCTAAATTCTGATGATTTTGTTCTTCATCCAATACTCCCGGAGTTTTTTGTTCACGCAGGTAGTCCGGTAAAGCCTCCGGTTTTATAATCCCATCTTTTGAAAGCACGACTAAATACTCGACGGTATTTCGAAGTTCTCGGATATTACCCTTCCAGGGGGCACTTTTGAGGTAAGAATAAATCTCCTGGTCTATTTTCTTGATTTCGATATGATTCTTCCGACTATATTCCTCCAGAAAATGATGAAACAAAATAATAATATCTTCTCTTCTTTCCCGTAAAGAAGGCAGATCAATTTCTACGACATTAAGACGATAATACAAATCATGGCGAAACTCATTTTTCTCAACTAATTCTTTCATATTTCGATTTGTCGCTGCAATAATACGCACATCCACAGGAATCATTTTTTCAGAACCCAACGGGTTTATTTTCTGTTCATCCAGTACCCGAAGAAGTTTTGCTTGCAGATCTAAAGGAAGCTCTCCGACTTCATCTAGAAATAAGGTTCCTTTATCAGTTGATTTAAAATATCCGGCCTTTCCTCCCTTAATAGCTCCTGTAAAAGCACCATCCTCATATCCAAAAAATTCACTCTCAAATAACCCATGAGGTATAGCACTACAGTTAACACTAATAAAGGCTCCTTCCCGACCACTTTGCTGGTGAATCCCTTTTGCAAACAGTTCTTTACCGGTACCACTCTCTCCGGTTATCAGTACATTTGTATTAGTTTTGCTTACATACTTGGCCAGCTCGATTTTTTCTTGTAGTACAGGATTATTTCCTACAATATCATCAAAATAAGAGGAGGAATTTTGATTAATTTCAGCTACCTTTTGCTGTAATGATGAAATTTTTGAGTTTGCAGTTTCCAATTTCAGGGTTAGATTTTTTTGCTGTGTTAGGTCTTTTTCTGTTGAAACCACACCAATAAATTTGTTTTTAATAAAGATCGGTAAGGAACTTATCGATACGTAGTAATCCTCTTTAGGAGAGTAATACACATTTTTTATCGCTTTTCGGGTTTCCAGAATTTTTAATCCTAAAGCATTCGGGAAAAAATCCGCTAATTTTTTATTGATAATTTTTCTTTGGGAAATTTGATATAGTTCCTCTGCTTGCTTATTCCAAAGGCGAACAAAACCATTTTGATCAATCACGGATACCGCTTCATGCATATGATTAATAATATCCTTATACTTATGATTCATATCATATAGATGTGGAAAATAACGATTTAATATATCTTTTTTTCGAATCACGCCTACAAGTTTTCCCTTATTTTCTATAGGAAGCGTATCAATTTTCGATTCTTCAAAGACTTTTATTGTATGTTTAACGGTTGCAGTATCGGATAATGCCTCATGAGGTTTCGGCAGTTTATCTTCAATCTTTTGATCAAAGTCAAATAAATCATCTTTGCTAATAGAAAGATCTTTCAACGTTATGATCGAGTAGTGTTTATGCATACTATTTTCCGGAAAAACTTGAACCAATCCTTCTTGAAAATTTTCTTGAAGCATTTTATACAGTACATTAATTACCGCTTCATCTTTCTCCAGCATCAAAATTTTTGGATCAACAAGCTGCTTGATGGAGTTATTAAAAAGATAATCCCCGAACATCACAAACACCTCCTCTTTAAATTATATACTAAAAATTCAGTTATTCCTAGTTCGAAAAAAAGCACCACCATAGGCAGTGCTTTCTATCGAGGGTAATAAGTTACGGATAAACTCTATTTAGCGTTCGCGCAAAAGGAATGGACTGACGGATATGATCGATACCGCAAACCCAGCTTACCGTTCTCTCAAGTCCTAGACCAAATCCTGAGTGGGGAACGGATCCGTACTTTCTGAGATCAATATACCATTGATATACTTCAGTAGGTAATCCTTCTTGTTTCATTTTCTCTAACAACAACTCTTTATCATGTATCCGCTCAGAACCCCCAATAATCTCCCCATAACCCTCCGGGGCAATAAGATCCGATCCAAGAATCACATCAGGATTATTCGGATCCGGCTGCATATAGAATGCTTTCATAGCTGCAGGGAAATGCGTGATAAAAACTGGTCTATCATACTGCTCGGCAATATAGGTTTCATGCGGTGCACCGAAATCATCACCCCACTCGATCTCATAGTCTGCCTCTTGAAGCATTTTTATGGCATCGGTATAAGTGATTCTTGGGAATGGCGCCTTTACTCGCTCTAGCGCAGTGGTATCTCGTTCAAGCACCTGTAGTTCTCGCTTCATTGTAGTAATAACTTTTTGGATCACATATTCCACGAAATTCTCTTGAACTTTCATATTCTCTTCAAAGTCTACAAAAGCCATTTCCGGCTCCACCATCCAAAATTCATTCATGTGCTTGCGAGTTTTGGATTTTTCTGCACGAAATGTCGGACCAAAGGTATAAACTTTATTAAACGCCATTGCAGTAGCTTCTGCGTATAACTGGCCGGTTTGCGACAGATATACTTTTTCTCCGAAATAATCTATTTCAAATAAATCTGTGGTTCCTTCACAGGAGGACGGTGTAATAATTGGGGGTTCTGTTAAAATGAATCCTTCTTTTCTAAAAAACTCCCGAATTGAAAAGTTTATTTCATCTCGAATGCGTAGAATCGCATTCTGTTTCGGTGTTCGCATCCATAAATGCCGGTTTTCCATTAAAAAGTCCGTACCATGTTCCTTTAAGGAAATTGGATAATCCTCGTCGGCTTGATGAATAAGCTTAACCTCATCAACAAATATTTCGAAACCAAGGGTGGAACGGTCGTCCTTTTGTAGTGTACCCAGAACTTCTATTGATGATTCTTGGGAGAGCCCTTTACAAAGTTCAAAAACTTCCTCGGATACATGCTTTTTCATCATAACTCCCTGTATAAAACCGGAGCCGTCCCG
>JBEPWR010000093.1:3486-6087 GCA_041642335.1 Eubacteriales bacterium | reverse complement strand
CCTTCCCTATTTGCAAATTAATTATACAGCAGTATAAAAAAATCCAAAACCTTCTCAGGTCTACTCTTAACTCCGTCGCGGGAACTGATTTAACTCCGTCTAAGGATTGAGAGAAAAAGAAAGCCACAAAGCAGGATTTATGATAGGGAACGGCGAATTGTTAATGTATTAATGTTTCAAGGAGGGGTTTAATGAAATTATCGGATGAGCAGTTTATGAAAGTGCAAAACTGGATGTACAGGAATGCGAGGCCTTTGGAGCTGGCAAGATGGCAATACAATATGGATTCCGGAAAAAAAGAATCGGTGCTTGATTTGCTAGAGGCTTTTCAGAATTCTGATGGGGGCTTTGGCTATGGACTTGAGCCGGATTTTTGGAATCCGAACTCTACCCCCATGGCCAGCTGGTCCGCTGCTCAGATTCTCAAAGAAATCCAGGTAAGCGCAGAGGATCCAACAGTAGGAAAACTTATGCATTACTTAATAAAAACAGTGGATCAAAAGTCCGGGATGTGGCCTTCTTCAATGGTCAGTAATAATGATTACCCTCACGCTCCTTGGTGGCACTGGCGGGAAGGAATACAAGAAAATTGGATGTTTAATCCCGGAGTGGAGCTCTCTGCTTATTTAATTTTTTGGTCGAAGGAAGGTCAGGAAGGAGAAAAGATAGGTTGGAACTCTCTTAAAAATGCGGTGAACCGGTTAATAGAATCAAGTGAAATGGATCGCCATGAGCTGAATAATTATAAAAATATGCTGGGTATTCTGGAAAACAAAGCCGATTATTTTATAGAAAAAACCGGTCATTCCTATGAATCGGTAGAAATCCAGGTTTGGAAACTGATCGAAGGCTGTATGGATAAGAGTCATAAAAACTGGGGCAAAGACTATTTGCCTTTGCCCCTGGATTTTATCGATCATCCTAAAACCCTAAAAAAAGTTTCGTTACAGGAGATCGAAGATCTGGTTAATAGAAATCTGGACTTTTTTATCGGGGAGACCAACTCCGAAGGGGTCTGGGATATCACATGGGAGTGGGGACAATATCCAGAGGCTTTTGCCGTAGCAAAAAGAAACTGGCAAGGGATCCTTGCTGTGAATCGATGTAAAATATTAAAGAACTTTGGGAGGCTGTAGAATAGGCGATCCCATCTCGATCTTATTTAACTCTGCTACCTTCCTGATAGACCTGTTCGAAGTTGAGGAGATTCTGGATGTTTTTTGCAGGATTTTCTTTTACCAAAAGAAAATCCGCTTTTTTTCCAACTGTAAGACTGCCGTGGGAATCCTCGATACCAAGTAGCTTAGCACTTTCATAGGTTGAAGTTTGAATAGCCTCCATAGGGGTCATGCCCATATCGACCATCAACTTCAATTCGAATAAATTATCTCCATGGCGGTTAAAAGGTGTACCTGCATCGGTACCCATAGCGATTTTTATTCCCTTTTCCCGGGCTCTTTGGAAGTTCTTAAAATGAACCTCCTTAATCGCTTTTGCTTTATCTACAGCAAATTTCGGAATACCGTGTGCTTCACCGTATTTGATGATATTATATACGGCTGAAAAAGTTGGAACCAGATAAGTGCCCCGTTCCACCATCATCTCAATGGCTTCCTCATCTAAAAATACCCCGTGCTCCACGGAATCGATCCCCGCCCGTACAGCATTTTTAATCCCGTGGATCCCTTGGGCATGGGTTGCGGTTTTTTTACCGGCTTTGTGCGCTTCCACTACTGCAGAGCGGATTTCCGATTCTGATAACTGTGCAGAATTCGGATCCACCCCGGGAGTTAAAACGCCGCCGGTGGCCATGATTTTAAGAACATCAGCGCCAAACTTCAGCTGCTCCCGAGCCGCCTTGGTAACCTCTACCTCGCCGTCACATTCTTGTCCGATCTGCCAGCCATGGCCTCCGGTCATGGTAATAAATTTTCCGCTGACAAGGGATCTTGGTCCTTGAATTGTTCCTTTTATTTGAGCATCTCGCAAGGTTACATCAATATATTCCGGAGCCCCCAGATCCCGAATAAAGGTGACTCCGCCTCTTAAGGTGTCTTTAAGGTTCTGAATACCTTCAATTGTTATTTCGGAGATACTTTTGGATGCCATTGCCCGCATAGTATCCGGTTCTGCGGAAAAGGTCATATGAACGTGGGTATCGATAATGCCCGGAGCAATATAGCCTTTGTTGTAATCCAATACTTCTATATCGTTCTTAGCCAAATCCAGGTGAGGGATATCTCCTTGGGGTCCGACTTTTTTAATAAACCCATCTTCTACAAGTAGATAGACATTTTCTTGCATTTTATTGCTTTTACCATCGATTAAACCTTTGCAAGTGATTAGGGATTTTTTCATGGCTTCCTCCTTAAAAGATTATGATTTCAAAATATTTGACTAATACCATCCTAACAGTTCTTTAAAAGCGTGACAAGTGCGGGATTATGCAAATTATTTACCGAAATTCCCTTTGAAAATTGGAAAAACAATTTTAATATCGAATTCGGGGGTATATATGCAAGTAAAGTACGGAGAAAGGAGTGAGAATTATGATGATTTATCAGGATATTCCAGGTGCGAAGAAATGGAGGAAAATTGAGG
>JBEPWR010000093.1:0-3476 GCA_041642335.1 Eubacteriales bacterium | reverse complement strand
ATAAAAAGAGGCTGGTCCTTAGAAAAAAAATTCAAAGTGACAAAAGCTTCGGGAGAAACTCAACTCCTTCGGATTGTGGATCGAGAACAGAATCAACGAAAACAGCGGGAATTCAAACTTCTTAGTGATTTGAAACCCCTCAATATTAGGATGTCCACGCCTATTGAAACGGGGATTTGTAATGAAGGGAAATCCGTATATACCCTATTTACCTGGCTGGAAGGTCAGGATGCGGAACTTCTGCTTCCCCACTATTCAAAACAGGAGCAATATAGACTAGGTGAAAAAGCCGGAGAAATTTTACTGAAGTTTCATTCCTATCCCGCACCAAGAGACCAGAGGCCCTGGGAGATATGTTATAATAAAAAGATCGATGTGAAAATCAAAAGCTATCAGAGCTGCAGAGTTCGTTTAGAAGGAGATCAGTATTACCTGAATTATATTGAGCAACATCGGGATTTATTGCAAGGCCGACCCCAGTGTTTTCAACATGGAGATTATCATATCGGAAATATGATTCTAAACGAGAGAAAAGAGCTGGGAATCATTGATTTTAATCGTTTCAATTTTGGAGATCCCTGGGAAGAATTTAACCGGATGACATTTTCCGCTGAAATAAGCCCGGATTTTGCTACCGGATTGATCGACGGTTATTTCCACAATAAAGTACCCGAAGAATTTTTTAAGTTGATGAAACTATATATTGCGGTCAATCAGATTTCAGCAGTGCCCTGGGCACTTAATTATGAAATCGCAGATGTAAAGGTTATGAAAAAATCATTTCAAAGGAACCTTGAAGCCTACAGGAATTATACAAAACTCACCCCGTGCTGGTATCAGCATAACAGTAGAGTTTAGGAGGGAAATCGATGTTTGAACGATATGAAAAGCAGATGAATTATGAAAAAATAGGAAAGGAAGGCCAGCAACGATTACAGAATTCGAAGGTTCTGATTGTGGGCTGTGGGGCTTTAGGCACGGTTACCGCCAATAATCTAACCCGACTGGGAGTCGGTCATATTCGAATTGTGGATCGGGATTTTGTAGAACTCAGCAATCTTCATCGGCAAATCTTATTTGATGAGGAGGATGTAGAAAAGAATAACCCGAAAGCCATTGCTGCCCAACAAAAGCTACAAAAGATCAATAGTGAAATAACCATAGAAGGAATTGTTAAAGAAGTAAACAGTCGAACCATTGAGGAATTCATAGAAGGAATGGATTTAATTATTGATTGTACCGATAATTTTAAAACCCGTTTTTTAATCAATGATGCAGCTTTTAAAAACAATATCCCATGGATCTATGGAGGCGCGTTGGGAGCATCGGGAATGGTCAAAGTTTTTATTCCGGAAGAGGATACGGGATGTCTTCAATGTATGATTCCTAAGCCGCCGGACAGTGGTTCGATGCCAACCTGTGATACCGCAGGAGTAGTAAATACGCTAACGGGAATTGTCGCGAACCTCGAAAGCAATGAGGCCCTAAAGTATCTCATCGGACCTCGGGAAGAAGTGGAAAAGGATCTGGTTTATATTGAACTGTGGGATAATATCTTCAAGAAGATCCCCCAGTCCAAAAAAACGGATTGTCCCTGCTGTGTTCAAGAAGAGTATAGGTACTTAGCGGACAAAAAACCGGAAGCTACCTTTATCTGTGGTCAAAACAGTATACAGATTAATTTGGGCCATGAAAATATGAACCTGAAAGAAATTCAACAGCGACTGGAAAATAAAAATATTAAAACCCGACGGAACCCCTATCTGCTAAGTGTTGACGTAGAAGACGTTGAATTAAAAGTGTTCAAAGACGGCAGAGCCATTATAAAAAATGCTAAAAATGAAGAGGTGGCAAAATCCATTTATGCGAAATACATCGGGTATTAGAAAAAAGGGAGGCCCTTACTTTGAGTTTATTATTCGATAATCCCAATCAAAGATCACTGGATATAGCAACAAAAATATATGAGCAATATTCTAAGACTATGCCTCAGGACATGGAAAGACAGCAAGTGTTTGACGACATCACATTGACCCTGGAGTTTCTATTTACTGCAATAGACTTTGAGGATCCGAATATTTTTGAGTATTACACGGTATGGATCTTTGAGTACTTCTATTATTTAGATGAAGGTTTGATAAAAGAACCAACTAAGAAGCGGTTAATCAATTATTATACGATAATAAATCGTATGATTAAGCAGGAATTTTCTCAAGTCAAGGGGGTATTGGCTTCCCAATATCTGAATAACGGGATTCGCATAATTAATAAGATGTCTTTGGATGGTGCGCGACATCCAAAACAAGATAATAATGCCTTACGTAAATATGATATTCAGTTTCAATCGGGAAAATACGCTGAAATTAAAAGGAATTATTTAACTGCATTGCTTAACAATAAAACCAGAGAAGCCCATAAAATTATTCAGTGTGCCCGGGAGAAAAAGATTCCTTTAGCGGATATTTATCAGGATATCCTCCAGGAAGTCATGTACGAAGTTGGTGATCTATGGCATAAAAATAGGATTTCTATTGATCAGGAACATTACTGTACAGCAGTAACTCAAACAATCTTAGCGAATTTTTATCCACTGATTTTCAATCAGCCTTTAAGAGAATATAAAATTGTCACCGGCACAGTAGGAACCGAGCTTCATGAGATGGGGGCAAGAATGATTTCAGATTTGTTTAGCTATCACGGGTGGGACAGTATTTACTTAGGTGCGGGTGTTCCAAATAAGGATCTGCTGGCAGCAATTGAAAAGCATCGGCCGAATCTTGTGGCGATTTCCATCACTATGCCCCAGCATCTTCAGCAAGGCAATGAATTAGTTCAAATGATCAAAAAATCCTATCCGAATATTAAAGTTGGCGTGGGGGGCAGAGCATTTCAAGCAACCGATGAAATCTGGAAGAAATGGGATATCGATATTTATACCCATAATGCCGAAGCGTTGGTTTCCTGGACAGAGAATCATATTGTTAGGGAAATAAAAACAAAGCAATAATAGTTATAACCAAGAATATAATAATAATTGAGATGAACTTATGAGTGAAGAATCCGTCCCGTGGATGACTATGGAAGTGTTTGTTGACGTTACTTTAGGGCATAAATATAATACATATTGTTGTGAAATTTTGATGTCAATAGAGTATCAGCAGAAAGGAGAAGGTTAACACATGAGTGATATGGAGCGCAAAAAACGTGTAAAGAAGACGGAACCGGCCGGGGATACGGTTAGACGAATTGTAAGCATTGTATTTACCTTAGCGGGAATTGTACTATTATTCCGTCTCATTTTTAAACTCTTTGGAGCGAATCCGGAAAATGCATTTGTCGACAATCTCTACAGTATTACGGAACCCTATGTGGGGATTTTCCAGGGGATTTTCTCTGAAGTGGAATGGCAGAGCGGAGTGTTTGAACCTGCAACAGTTATCGGAATGGTGGTTCTTTTTATTGTTTCCTGGTTGATT
>JBEPWR010000092.1:0-6244 GCA_041642335.1 Eubacteriales bacterium | reverse complement strand
AATTTCTTTGATTACGGACAAAAGCATGGACTCCGATACGACATTACGATTCTGGATCCTCCAAGCTTTGCCCGATCCAAAAAACATACCTTCAGCGCAAAAAAAGATTACACCCACTTATTGAAAAGTGCTATTGAACTGACAGAGGAGAATGGAGTGATTATTGCCTCCACCAACTGCGCAACTTTTGATATGAAAACCTTTAAGGGCTTTGTAAAAAAAGCCTTTGCGGAAAAAAACTGTACCTACAGCATTTTAGAAGAACATTCCCTTCCCAAGGATTTTCCCACGGATCCTGCCTTTCCCGAAGGTGATTATTTAAAAGTGCTCTTTTTAAAAAAACGACCCAAATAAAGAAACCGACAACCCTTTAAGGTTTGTCGGTTTCTTTATTTGTCCCCTCGTTATTTCTTTCTTCTTTATCGATTACCTTAGCAAAATAACCATGGGTATAATCATTCGCACTTTTCTCCAAACTTGCAATCACCCCATGATATCGGTTTACAAAATTCTCATTATTCCATCCCAGCTGTTCCTGGATCTGCTTCGGACTTGCTCCCATCTTAAGGGCATACATTGCATTGGCATGACGTAAGTCCTTCGCTGTGTATAAAGGAATCCCCGCCTTTTCACAGGCCGAGACCATAACCGGTCTTAGCCAGCTTTCGGAAACCGGACGGATAATATCGGGATATTTCCGGTAATCCTCTCGATCATTTCTGGAAATAAAAATATGATAGTCTTCCTTTAAGTAATAATCCTCCACCTGCAGTACTTCCTCTCGATAACGGTTTAAAATCTCCCAGACTTCCGGATAAATCTTTACATACCGGTCATAGCTTCCTTTTTTCACCCGCAGTCCTAAATGATTGTCTCCGTCTAAAAGAAAATCGCTCCACTTCGTATTAAGCGCCTCTTTTAGTCGGACCCCTGTAGTGGAAATCAGAAGCACCAGCCCGTAGTCCCGAAGAGAGAATTCTTCTTTCATCACCCTTAAAAGCTTTTCCAGTTCCTGAAAGCTCGGAACCCTTTCCTTTTTTACCTGTTTGGAAGCCTTGGGCTTTTGAACTTTGAAAAAAGGATTGCTGCTGATTTTTTCACTTTTATAAAGTTCGTGGTAGAAGGTTCCCAACTGATGATAGATCCGCTGGACCGTGGTAGCCGTCTTGGTCTTTTTAAGTTCTCTTAGATAATCCTCAATATTCTGCTTTTCAGCTTCCCGCAAATCCTTTTGAAGGAAGTCTTTGAAACGATGAATTTCCCGTCGGTAATCTTTTCTTGTTCTGCCCTGATACCTTAGAACAAATGCTTCAATCAACTCCTGATTATCCGTCATTCTATCCCTCCTTATTACCATAACAAAGAACCCGATAAGAAATTGAAAGCAAATTGGTTCTTATGGTTCTAAACACTATTCACTACTTTTCTAATTATACCCTGTTTTTCCCTTTTAAACTAAACTCTTTAGAGAATTCCGGGCTTTGAACAACATTTGTTGATACTGTTTTTCTCCACTGGGTAAGTATATAATAGTTTTTACATCAAATAATCAGGAGGTCTATTATGAAAAGTGAAATTTTTGGTACCGTTATGCCGATGTTGGAAATTGAATTAAACCGGGGAGATTCAATTTATGCACAAACCGGAGCTATGCAGTGGATGTCGGAGCACATCGATATGCAGACAAATATGCGGGGTGGAGTCTTTGGCGCCATAAAAAGAGGCGTATCCGGCGAGAGTATGTTCTTAGTTAATTATTCTGCAGATCAGGACGGAGCCCGGGTTGCCTTTGGGCACTCTTTTCCGGGAAAAATTATTGAAATCGATGTTGGTGAAAAATCAATCATCTGTCAAAAAAGAGCCTTCCTATGTGCTACGGAAGATGTGGACTTAGACATTGAATTTCAAAAGAAACTTGGTACAGGCTTCTTTGGCGGTGAAGGCTTTATTATGCAGCGTTTATCCGGTAAAGGTACTGCCTGGATCGAAATGGACGGTGAATACGTCGTAAAAGAGTTGGCTGCCGGCGAAAAGCTGCGTTTGGATACCGGTGCGCTGGGAATGTATGAAGCCGGGATGGACCTTAATATTGACCGCATTAAAGGATTTAAAAATATGTTCCTTGGCGGCGAGGGTATTTTCCTAACCACTATCGAAGGACCGGGAAAGGTCTGGATTCAAACCATGCCGGCTCAGAACATGGCCTCGGAAATTGCAAGTTATATTCCCAGTGGAAATGATCGAAACTAAGATCTTAATCACAAGATAAGAAAAGAGTGTAGCCGTCAGCAAAATCCTATGCTGATGGGTACACTCTTTTAGATTTAAAATGATCAAACCTTCATTACTACATTTTTTTCTAGTCTTTATAAAGCGGTATAGTACTCAACCACAAGTTGATCATTTACTTCAACGGGAATTTCGTCCCGGTCAGGCTCTTTAATTAATGTGGCTGCAAAATGTTCTACGTCTCTTGAGATATAGGATGGATGCGCTCTTAATTCCTCAAAATTGTTTTTAAAGCCTTCAATCTCTCTGGAGCTTTCCTTTAATACCACCTGATCTCCGACCCTGACTTTATGGGAAGGACGGTCCACCCGTTTACCGTTTAAGTGAATATGCCGATGGACAACCATCTGCCGTGCCTGGCGAATAGAGCTTGCAAAGCCCATTCGATACACCATATTATCCAGTCTTGTTTCCAGTAACCGGACCAACTCATCACCGGTAATATCTTCGCCTTTCTTTGCTTGATCCATGTATCTTCGCATTTGCTTTTCCAATACCCCGTAGTAAGCTTTCAGACGCTGTTTTTGAAGCAGTTGCTCTCCATAGGTGGAAAGTTTTTTATCCCCTCTGCCCATTCCTTTTCGATACCGGTCCATTGCTTTAGGATGTCCATATATATTAACCCCTAATCGACGGGATTCTTTAAATCGCGGATTTCGATTTCTTGCCATTGTAACCCTCCTTTCTATTTTTATTATATGATAACGAATATCATTTTCAGTAATCCCAGTATACCGAAAATCCTCGTTTTTGTAAACCCCTTTACCAAAAGTATTCAATCTCTTCATAAAAAAACGGGACTTTCTGCTAAAAGACCCGTTTTTATCAATTCTCATATTCATGCTTTTGTCTTCATTTTTTCCTAATCTTTTTTTAAATTCAGTTTCGCCAGCTGATCCGCAAGTCCGGTATTGATGGGTTCCTCTTTTCCCTTTTGCTGCTCTTTAAGGAATCTTTGAACTTCACCCTTGGAGGCCTGATGGCCCTTTTTCTTTTTTCGCTGCTGAAAGACGGACAGTTTTTCCCGGTGACCGCAGGAGCAGGTAAAAATTTGCCCCTCTCCTTCTCCCCGAAGTTCCATCTTTTTATGACAGTTCGGACAACGGGCATTGGTTACTTTTGCAATGTTTTTCCGGTAGCCGCATTCCCGGTCCTGGCAAACCAGAATTTTTCCCCGTTTACCCTTAACCTCAAGCAAATACTTATTACACTCGGGGCAGCGGTTTCCGGTGATATTATCGTGTTTAAAGGTCGCATCACTTTCTTTGATCTGCTCAACAATGGTTTTCGTATATCTTTTCATTTCATTAACAAAGGTATTCTTCTGAAGACGCCCCTTGGCTATATCCGATAGTTTTTCTTCCCACTCTCCGGTAAGATCCGGGGACTTCAGATCCTTGGGAACCAGTTTTAGAAGCTGTTTTCCTTTTGTGGTGATCATCAGATCCTTACCCTTTTTTTCTATCAGAAAAGAGTTAAAGAGTTTTTCAATAATATCGCCCCGCGTGGCCACCGTACCAAGGCCTCCGGTTTCCGTCAGCGTCTTTTCCAGATGCTTTTCCTTGCCTTTAAGATATTTTTTCGGGTTCTCCATCGCTGATAATAAGGTGCCTTCATTGAAATATGCCGGCGGGGTGGTTTTGCCGTCCGTAATACGAAGATCCTTGGCTGTGAGAATTTCTCCCCTTTGAAACTCCGGCAGGTTTTGCTCTTCTTCTTCTCCGTCATTTTCAAGGTCTTTTTCTAAAGCCTTCCATCCGAGAGACCCTACTTTTTTTCCCTTCGCCTGAAAGGTTTCTCCTGCCAACGTAATCTTCACCGTAGTCGCTTCATACTCAAAGGGCGGTAAAAGGACGCTTAAAAATCTTTTTACGACCAGATCATAAATTTTTCTTTCCGCCTCACTCATTTTACTCAGCTCTACCCGCTCTTCCGTTGGAATAATCGCATGATGATCCGATACTTTCTGATCATTTACAAAGTTCTTATTCCCTTTGATCGGCTTTAGCAGAATTTTCTTTGCCACACTTTGATAGTTCCCTAGAGCCACGGACTTTACCCGATCCTCTAAGGTACCCACAATATCGGAAGACAGATAACGGGAATCCGTCCGCGGATAAGTCAGCACTTTATGACGCTCATAAAGCCCTTGCATAATTCTCAAGGTCTCCTTTGCTGAATAATCAAACCGTTTGTTCGCCTCCCGCTGCAACTCCGTTAAGTCATACAGTGCCGGGGGCATTTGTTTTTTCTTCGTTTTCTTTAGCTCCTTCACCTGGGCCTTCTCGTTTTTCAGCTTTTTATAGATTCCTTGAACCTTCTCTTCATTAAAGGTCCGGCCGGAATTGTTTTTCTCATCCACCCAGGTAAAGCGGATCCCTTTAGCCGATATTTTCAGTCCATAATAATCCTTGGGAATAAAACTGCGTATTTCCTCTTCCCGCTCTCCGATCATGGCCAGCGTCGGCGTCTGTACCCGACCGCAGGAAAGCTGTGCATTATGCCTGCAGGTAAGGGCTCTCGTGGCATTCATTCCCACAATCCAATCCGCCTCGGAACGGGCTACCGCGGATTGATAAAGATTATAATAATCCTTCCCGTCTTTCAGGCTGGCGAATCCTTTTTTGATGGCACCATCGGTTACAGATGAGATCCAGAGTCTTTTAATCGGTTTTTTTACTCCGGCCAACTGAATAATCCACCGTGCTACCAGTTCCCCTTCCCGTCCGGCATCAGTGGCGATGACCAGACTTTTCACGTCTTTTCGATGCATCAGCTTTTTTACCTGTTCAAACTGTTTGGAGGTCTGCTTGATTACCTCCAGCTTCATGGGTTCCGGAAGCATGGGTAAGTCCTCTAGATTCCATGACTGGTAACGTTTATTGTATTTTTCCGGTGTTTGCAGGGTCACAAGATGGCCCAAGGCCCAGGTGACAATTACCTCTTTCCCTTCCATATAGCTGTGATTTTTGTTGTTTGCGTGAAGGACTTTTGCAATATCTCTTCCCACCGAAGGCTTCTCTGCCAGTACTAAAGTTTTAGCCATTCAATCCTACCTTTCTATCCTCTTGCTCAATTTTATTTTTTTCATATTTTTACGCTTCTAGCATGATTTTTTCCAAGTCCAGCGGTGCTACCGGTTATCCACTATTCGTTACGGTACTTTTCTAAAAACCGGTTTTTCTTCTCTAGAATGCTCTCCCACTCATTTCTAAGGAGGTTGTCTTTCATCCGGTCTTTTTCAACAAAATACAATGAAAGGCCTCCAAGACCTACATGGGTTCCCACCGCCACACCCATTTGCATGATAAAGATCTCTCCGTTAAAATCCGTTTCCTTTTCAATTTTTCCCTTTAAGTTTTTCCCATAACTGATATCCGAGGTGTAACCGATGATAATAAAATCCGTTAAATCCTTATCCACCCGTTTTTTAAAGGCGCTGACATAGTGCTCCAGAACCCGTTTTCGGCCTCGCTCCTTGGCTACAATCGCTCCTTTGGAATCCTTCATGGTCATAATCGGCTTAAGGCGGAGTATTTTTCCGATAAATGCGCTGGCATTTGATAGCCGTCCGCTACGAATTAAATGGTCCAGGTCATCCACGGACAGAAAATGTTTTACATTCAGTTTATAGGATTCATTAAAATCAATCAGTTCCTGAAAGGTCGCGCCTTTTTCCCTGAGTCTTGCACTCTTTAAGATAAGCCAGCCGCTGCCGTGACTCATGGATTTTGAATCCACTATGTGCACAGGCACGTCTCTGTAAGCCTCATTCTCATGGAAATACTTCTTGCCGAGCTCTGCAGACTGGTAGGATCCACTGGTTCCGCTGGACATACAAATACAAAGGATTTCACCATACCCTTCTTCAACGGCTCTTTTCATTAATTCCGTAAACTCTACAGGGCTGGGCATTCCCGTAGTCGGCGGTTCACTGTAATTTTCGATCTGTTCA
>JBEPWR010000091.1:0-6370 GCA_041642335.1 Eubacteriales bacterium | reverse complement strand
AAAATCGGACTGGATGTGGAAAATGTCGTGCTTCCCGGAGATATTACCCAGGAGAAATTCATCGTAGAACTGGAAAAACTTAATGAAGAACCCAGCGTAAACGGAATATTGATTTTTCGACCTTTACCGGAACAAATTGATGAGAGTGTAATTAAATACATTATTGATGCGGAAAAAGACATCGATTGCTTTAGTCCGGTAAATGTAGGGAAAATGGCTGAAGGGGACCCAACCGGCTTTAATCCGTGTACGCCAACTGCGGTTATGGAGATTTTGGATTTCTACAACGTGGAGGTAAAGGGGGCGGACGCATCTGTAATCGGTGCCTCCATGGTGGTCGGAAAGCCCGCAGCCATGCTTTTATTAAATCAACGAGCGACCGTAACCGTAGCCCATTCAAAAACCAAGGATACCCCTCAAGTGGCAAGAAATGGAGATATTGTCGTAGTCGGGGTGGGAGTACCGAAAATGGTAAAGCAGGATTGGATCTCTGAAGGGACGGTAGTAATTGATGTAGGAATTAACGTAGATGAAGAAGGAAATATGTGTGGCGATGTGGATTTTGACAAGGTCAAAGAAAAAGCTTCCATGATTACACCGGTTCCCGGCGGAGTAGGTTCGGTTACAACAACCATCTTGGCAAAACACGTAGTGAAAGCCTATAAGCAGCAGAATTTAAAAAAACAAGCATAGGAATAATGAAATAAACTAAGAAAAACACTCTCTTTGCAGAGACTGCCCATAGCATCCGGCGCTCTGCAGAGAGGGTGTTTTTTTCGTTCGATAAAGACATAGTTTAGACAAATAAGTATGATATAATATTGTTGCAAGTGCGAAAAGATCAGGAAAGTTCGGAGGCCGGAGAATGATTCGACAATATCTATCACCCATTGCCTTAAGTGTAGGCGCATCCCTGTTATTTGTGCTATTGTCCGTGGTGCCCTATGCAATTTATAATTACCGAAAACATGGACAGATTCCCGTAAAAAGAACGCTGATCGGGTATTCATTTATCTGGTATTTAGTCGCTGCCTATTTTCTTGTAATTCTGCCGCTGCCCACGAGAGGGGCGGTGGAGCAATTAACTACAGCACAGGCTAATTTGGAACCTTTTATTTTTGTTGAGCATTTTTTGCGTTACTCCGGAATTGATTTATCGGATCCAAGGACTTATTTTTCTGCAATCTTACAGCCAACCGCATACACCGTGTATTTTAATCTACTGCTTACGGTCCCCTTGGGGATCTATTTGCGAAAATATTTCGGTTTCGGATTTGTTAAGACCCTGGGGCTCGGTTTTCTATTAAGCTTATTTTTTGAAATTACCCAGCTTACAGGATTGTACGGCGTATATCCGAGACCTTACCGCATATTCAATGTGGATGATTTAATTATTAATTCCTTCGGCGCTGCAGTCGGATATTTGATTGCTCCCCTACTTAAGGGATTGGCTCCGGAGATGGAAAAGGAAGATCACCTTCAGGGGGTTAATGATGTGACCATTCCAAGACGGCTGCTTGCTCTAAGTATCGATATAGCCGTTATTTCGGGACTCTATCCCCTAGTGTTGACGGTGTTGGAATTTGTCTTTGCACAGGATTTTCGTGATGGAGGTTTCGCCTTTACGATCATTTTTTTACTCAGTTTCGGATATTTTATGACCACCGCCTTAGTCCTTAGAAGTCAGACCCTGGGAATGGCACTGGTGAGAATCCATGTGAAGGATGAAAACGGCAAGCGGGTTTCCCGATGGCGGATGCTGTTTCGCCATGGTTTGTTTTTACTATGGGTCCCCGGCTCCTTGATATTGCTCGAAATCGGTTCCCTGGAGGAACCCTTGATATCCTTCATCTACTTGGGCGTATTTGTAATGATCGGAACCGGACTCCTGCACATGGTGATCACTATCCTTCGAAGGGAGCGGCGACTGTTTCACGAGCGGATGAGCAAAACCCGTTTGAAAAGTCTTAATTGATTTTTGACAGCCGTGAAGGAACTGAAAAAATATGATAGGATAAAAGAGGAAATGAATTTTTAAAAGAGGTGAGTTTATGAAAGCATATCGAATTACCATACAGTTACAGGAAGTCCATCCCCTCATGTGGCGGGAAGTCATGATCCCGGGAGCCGCCACCTTCGAGGATCTGCACCGGGTAATCCAGAAGGTATCAAATTTTAAAGGGAAGGCCCTAGATGAGGCCGGAGCGCTTTTCGAATTCAATTTACCCGAAGAAAATCTTCGCATTACCAATGACGAGGAAGCCTATCTCGAGCATCAGTATTTTATAAAAAACCGGGAGGAAGTAACCAAAAGACATCGGGATTCTTCCGATGAATTTCAAGCCTTCAATGAATCCCGTATAAAGGATCTGGAAACGGAAATAAAAAAACCGGAGGATCTCCATATCGGTTATTATCTTGAGAAGTATCAGAGCATGGAATACATCTATGACTACGAGGAAAAGTGGCGCTTTATCATCGGCTATGTGGAAACCGTGGAAAATTACAACCGGGACTATCCCATGCTGACCGATGGGGCTGAGGCGGCTCCCATTGAAAACCTCGGCGGTGCCCAGGGCTACAATGAATTTTTAACCGTCTATTCGGATACGACCCATCCCGAGCATGAATCCTTAAGAAAATGGGCTGAAATCCAGGGGTATAAAGAATATGATCCAAAAGAGATTAATGAGAAACTGAAGGAAATCAAAATATAAGTTTTTCGCCAAAAAAACAAGCCTCCCGGCGGGAAGCTTGTTTTTTTTATTTGTTGATCTGGTAAATTAAAGAATTTTTCAAGTCTTCTCTTGGGTTTCGATGATAAAGTTCGCTGCAAGTGTAGGTAAACTTGATCGTATGAACATCCTTTGAATCCGAACCCCTGCTTTTTAATTCCGGCCAGGAGGGTGAAACCGTATCCCGGTGAGGTTCGGGAAAAGCAATCCCTCCAACGGTAAGCAGGTGGGTGATTACGGCAGTGGTATAGATATCCAGGGCCCGATCAAAATCCTCAAAATAATCTTTTAAGACCAGCATTCCGTGTAGTCCGGTAATGCAGTGGAGGACCACAATGCTCTGGGTATGATCAAAGGCGGGAAGACACAGGTCCAACAGTCCCTGGACTTTGTCTTCTTTACTGCCTTCTATTAAAAAGCCAAAATCCAGATACTCGGAACTCTGATAGAGACTTTTCATGGTTTTTCCCATGGACTGATTTTTGCAAAGAACCTTCTCGACCACGGGAAGTTTCATTAACTTTTTCATATTTTCATGGATTTCCTCTTTGGGGATCTTCCGTGAAAAAGGCGTCACTTCCCGATAGCCCGTAACATAGTAGGCCAGTGCTCTGGCGACTTCTTCCAAAAGCGCATCATCATACTCCACCCCTTCTGTGGCATAGGCCAGGCGGATGGTTACATGAAATAAACCGGAAGAAATTCCTAGAGGGTATTTGTTGAGAATCCTTTTGATCATCGGTTCCATCCCGACAGTCTCGATCTCTTTTTTCATTAAGTCCAGACAGGCTTCATAACGATCTCTTTTTCCAAGACATTCTTCAATGGAAGAGACCGAAGAATAGCTGTCGGTGACCGGATCAACATTGAAATGATCATTGTAATATTCGGTATAGGACTCGACTTTCTCCAGATCCCCGGTGAGTTTGTAAAGGGCTAACTGCCCCATGGGGAGATGGTTTACCAGCCCTTCCATATAAGGAGACTGTTTTCTTCCGTGGGAATTAATCAGTTGACTCAGTGACATGGTTTTTCCCTCCTGTTTTTTTGAATGATTAACGATCTACTTTATATTTATCCCATCCCGAGAGGGATAAACGAATAAATTTTGGGAATTTCACTTATTAAGATGTTCTATATTATGTTATAATACCGAAAGAGAACCATTAGAAATTTAGGGAAGTGGAGGAGACAATATGGAGATAATGAGTCAACAGATACTCTTTGGAATTTTAATCATTTTTATGGCCGCAATGACTCAGGGAGCCACAAGTTTCGGTTTTTCCTTAATCGCCTTACCCTTACTGGGAATGATGTTTCCATTACAGGTGATAGTACCGATCCTGATGATCTATAGCCTGATCCTGAATAGTTTGATTTTATATCATATTCGGGAACACGTGGATGTTAAAAAAATCATGGTTCTGGTAATTTTCGGCATGATCGGCACACCCTTCGGTGTGTATTTGCTTAAAGTTCTTGACGAGAGCTTCTTGAAACTGTTAGTGGGAATAATTATTGTGATTGTGGCTGTGGTAAATTTCTCCGGCTATCATATAAAAGTAAAGAATGAAAAGGCCTCTTTTGTTCCCATCGGCTTTGCCAGCGGCCTGTTAAACGGCAGCGTTTCTTTTGGGGGGCCGCCGATCGTCTTATTTTTGAATAATCAAGGGGTGGAAAAACAGGTCTTTCGGGGAAATTTAACCCTGTATTTCTGGATGATCAATCTTTTTTCCATCCCCACCTATTTTTTCAGCGGACTGATTACTTCAGAGGTCATAAGTTACTCCGGATATCTTTTTCCGGGACTGATTCTCGGAACCTTATTCGGGATCCAAATCGGGAATCGGGTGGAGGAGCAGCTGTTTAAAAAAATCAGTCTCAGCCTGATTATGGGAATGGGCTTTTTATCAATTTTCTCAGGAATCTAAACCGTAATACCGTGAACCTGGGAAAACGGCGAAGACCATCCGGGCTGTGCTAAGGCTTTGGGTGGATTTTTGAAAGGAGCTTTACAATGAAAGAATATGAAAGATCTAAAAGAGTTCTGCTGATCGATGCGATGAATTTAATCCACCGAAGTTATTATGCTTACCCGAGACTTGCCACAAAGGAAGGAATCGCAACCGGGGGTTTTTTTGGATTTGTGAAATACTTAAAATCCTTACAGGAGAAATATCAGCCGGAATATATGGTAATCTGCTCGGATGCTTCCCGGGAAAGCTTTCGTAATGAGTTTTACCCGGATTATAAAGGGACCCGGAAAGAAACCGATGCAGAGTTAATTGAGCAGTTCAAAATGATGGAGGCCTACCTTGAAAAGTGTAATGCCACATTCATTAAAAAGGAGAATTATGAAGCCGATGATTTAATCGGAACCTTGGCAAAAGAAGGCGTCGAAAGGGGTCTGTACCCATTGATTGTTTCCGGTGATCGAGATCTTTTTCAGCTGCTAACCTCCGAGATTCATCAGATTTACCTATCGAATAAAGGCATGGTCTACTTTGATCCGGAAGCGGTAAGTGAGAAATATGATGGATTGGAACCCAGGCAGATTGTAGACTTAAAAGCCTTAGCGGGAGACCCTTCGGATAATATTCCGGGAGTTCGGGGAATCGGAGAAAAAACCGGGATCAAACTCTTAAAAACCTATGGGGATCTGGACGGAATTTATCAAAACACCGACGAGTTGAAAGGAAAACAGAAAGAAAAAATCGAGAATGAAAAGGAACAGGCCTATCTTTCCAAACGGTTAGCGGCTATTGACTGTGATGTAGCTATCGATGCCGATGAACTGCTCAGGCCCGATCCGAATTTTTCGTTATCAACGCAGGCGGGTTATGACTATTTATGGGAACTTAATATTCGAAAAATCTTTACGGAAGAAGACATTCTTCCGCTGGAAAAAGAGGATAAGCCGGAAAATCATTCCGGGCAGATTTCCATGGATTTTTTATAAATTTAGAGCACAAAAACAACAAATACGATGATGAATAAGAGGTGGAATATGATTTTTCTTTTACTTGCGACCCTGTGCAGTGCTTCCATTGCATTGATTTTTAAGTACACGGAAAGCGCAAATACCAACCGCCTGGTAATCACCAGCGCAAACTATTTTATTGCCTTCACCACAAGTCTTATCATGATTGCAAGCAAAGGGTTGATCGAAGGGATAGACTGGTCACATTCCTTCACCAAGGAATTTTCCCTTATGCTGGCACAACCGGGGTATGTATTCTCAACCTACGCCAGTATGATATGGGGGATGATTATCGGCACGGTTGCCGGATTTTTCTTTTTTGCCTCCTTTATTTTCTATCAGAAAAGTGTGCGGGAAAACGGTGCAGGCTTGTCCGGGGCCTTTGGGAAAATCGGAATTCTCATTCCGATGATTTTTTCAATTGTACTTTGGCAGGAATATCCCACCTCCTTACAGTGGGTAGGCATTGTGCTGGCGATTTTTTCGATTTTACTGGTTAATTTGTCCACGAAATCCACGGAAAAGCTTGATGTAAAGTATTTGTTGATTTTACTGTTTGTCTTCGGCGGACTGGCGGAATTCTCCAACAAAATTTACCAGAATTACGCCTTAAATGATTATAAAGATGTCTTTCTCTTCTTTGTATTTTTCACCG
>JBEPWR010000090.1:0-6413 GCA_041642335.1 Eubacteriales bacterium | reverse complement strand
TCGAGCAGGTTCAGCAGGGAGAGTTTGAGCCCTTTAAGCATGAGTTTGCCTTTGGTGACGGGATGGTGGACAAGCTGCCCTTTGTTATCGAACTGTCGGGAGGCGAAAAAATCTATCTTGAAGGAAGGATCGACCGCCTGGATCGTCTGGTTGAGCAAGGAAGCAGCTACATTAAAGTTCTGGATTATAAATCGGGATATGCGGAGTTTGATTTGAATGCCTTGTATCACGGACTGAAAATACAGCTGCTGCTATATTTGGATGCGGCTCTTTCCTATGAGTCCTTAGGACAGGGAGAGAAGCTTCGACCCGCAGGGGTATTCTATTTTAAAATCGATGATCCGATGGTTAAGGATCCCAGTTCCGAGGATCCCAAGGAGGAGGATCGGGAAGCTTATCAGAAGGCCGTGGAAAAGGAAATCAATAAGCAGTTGAAGATGAAGGGACTGGCCCTTAAGGATGTGGAGGTTCTTAAGAAAATGGATCGGAATGTGGAGTCCGGTTCCGAAATTTTACCGGTGGGAATAAAAAAAGACGGGGATTTTAAGAAAACCTCCTCCGTGGCTTCCGAGGAAGAGTTTCAAGGCATGATTCAGTATGTTCGAAACCTGTTAAGAGCCTCGGGAGAAGAAATTATCCACGGGAAAATCACCGTTGCTCCATGCAAAGTCGGGGACCGAACGCCCTGTGATTACTGTGACTATGGAGGGATTTGTCAGTTTGATCTGCAACTGAAGGATAACCAGTACCGGTACTTAAAGGAAGAAAAATCCGAGGAAGTATTAGCCCGAATCCTGAAAGAGACCGGAATTTCGACGAAGGCGGATAAAGATCAACAAGAGGGGGGTAATGAGGATGCCTAAGTGGACAGAAGAACAGCTGCAAGCCATAGAATCCAGAGAAGAAAACCTGCTGCTTTCCGCTGCGGCGGGTTCAGGAAAGACCGCCGTACTGGTGGAAAGAATTATTCAAATGATTACCAAGGATCAATTGGATATTGACCGGCTGCTGATTGTTACCTTTACCAAGGCTGCGGCAGGGGAAATGCGGGAAAGAATCGGAAATGCCATTGTTACCGCATTGGAGGAAAATACGGGGGATCCCCATCATTTAAGAAGGCAGATGACGCTACTGAACCGGGCAAAGATCACAACCCTTCACGCCTTTTGTATTGATGTGATCAAAAAAAATTTTCATTTAATCGATCTGGATCCCGCCTTTCGCATCGGAGACCAAACGGAAAACAATCTCTTAAGCCGGGAAGCCCTG
The DNA here is from genome assembly GCA_041642335.1 of Eubacteriales bacterium. GTDB lineage: Bacteria > Bacillota > Clostridia > Peptostreptococcales > T1SED10-28 > Isachenkonia. The sequence continues at coordinate 5,144 of JBEPWR010000090.1, read as the reverse complement.
GAGGCGGTTTTTGAGGAGCATTATGAAGGCCAAAATCCGGTTTTTCATCAACTGGTGGAGAGTTTCGGAGGCAACAAAGAGGATGAACCCTTAAAGCAGATGGTACTGAAATGCTACAATTTCATTCAGAGCCAGCCGGATCCCATGGTATGGCTGGAAAAGCATTTGGCGTATTTTCATGTGAGGGAGGAAAAGGATCTGGACCGCCACCCCTGGACGCTGCAGCTGAAAAAAGGGATTAAACGTAGACTCCGGGGAGCAGAAGAACTTTTCAAAAGTGCCCTGGAAGTATCTTTGCATCCGGAGGGACCGGAACCCTATGCCTTGGCTATTGAAGAGGATCTACACAAAAATCAGGAACTGCAGGTCCTGATTGATGAGAACCTGGAATCTTTTTACCGGCAGCTAAGTGCCTACAAGCATCCGCGGCTAAAGGCCGTAAAAAAAGATGCCTGCGATCCGGTCTTAAAAGAAGAGGCGAAAACCCTTAGAGATGATGGTAAAGACTTAATGGAAAAGATCAGGAAAGAACAGCTGCAACAGAGTCCAAGCCGATATTTCAAAGATTTGCAACGAATCGCCCCGCTGATGGACTATTTTTATGAGTTGGTCAAAGCCTATCAAGAGGAATACGGAGCAAAGAAGCGGGATCAGGGCGTCGTGGACTTCAATGACCTGGAGCATTTCGCACTGGAGATTTTGAAAAATGATCAGGCCCAGCAGATGTACCGGGAGGAGTTCGAGTACATCTTCATCGATGAGTACCAGGATAGCAATATCGTCCAGGAAACTCTTATAGAGCGGATCAAACGCAGCAATAATCTTTTTATGGTGGGGGATGTAAAACAAAGTATTTACCGTTTCCGCCTGGCGGATCCTACGCTTTTCATCGAAAAATATGAGTCTTTCGAGAAAAAGGGGACCGGGAAAAAGGATGGGCTTTTGAATCGAAGGATTGACTTATCCAAAAACTTTCGGAGTCGAGGCTCCGTGATCGACGGGGTGAATTTCCTCTTTCGAAATCTGATGACCAAGGACCTTGGAGAGATTGATTACGACGAAAGCGCATACTTATATTTGGGAAGGGAACACCAACCGCTTCCGGACTCGGACCTGGAGCTGCATCTGATTGAAAAAAAGGAAGAGGACCTGGAAGCGGTGGAAGAGGAACTGCAGGAACTGAAGGCCTTGGAATTTGAAGTGAAAGTTGTCGTCAGACGAATGAAGGAACTCTCAGAGACAATGGAGATTTATGATGAGGAGCGAAAAAGCTTTCGGAGAATCGCTTACCGGGATATGGTGATCCTGCTGCGGTCCACAAAAAACTCCATCAATATTTTCCAAGAGGAACTGGCCCGGGAAGGAATCCCGGCCTATTCCGATTCTGACAGCGGCTATTTTGAAGCCCTGGAGGTACAAATGTTTTTGGACCTTCTACGGGTTGTGGATAACAAAGCCCAGGATCTTCCGCTGATCAGTGTGATGCGCTCTCCCATCGGCGGGTTCACCACGGAAGAACTCATTACCATACGCCTGGAAAACAAACAGGGATCTTATTTTGAAGCCCTGGAAAAAGTTGCTCTTTATCAGGATTCCGAGCTGGGGGAGAAGGTCCAAGCCTTCCTTAAGAACTTACTCGGGTGGAAGGAAGATGCCCGGATTTATAAAATTGATGAATTTATCTGGAAGCTGCTGCGGGAGACCGGATACTATTATTTCTTAGGGGCGATGCCCGGCGGAAAACAACGTCAGGCAAATCTGAGAATTCTTCTGGACCGGGCATCGGAATTTCAAAAAACTTCAATTAAGGGTCTTTTCCAGTTCATTGAATTTATCGAAAAGATTCAAAGCAGCAGTGATGATTTCGGAGCCGCAAAAATATTAGGCGAGAAGGAGAATGTCGTTCGCCTGATGAGTATCCATAAAAGCAAAGGCTTGGAATTTCCCGTGGTTTTTTTGGCGGGCCTTGGAAAACAGTTTAACAAAATGGATATTCGCAGCAGTATGCTGATGCATAAAGATTTGGGACTGGGACCGAAATTTGTTGACCTGGAAACCCGGACCTTTCGGGATACCTTAGGAAAAGTTGCGATGAAAGAGGTTATCGAAGGAGAAAATCTTTCGGAAGAGATGCGGATTCTCTATGTTGCCTTAACCCGGGCCCAGGATAAGCTGGTCTTATCGGCCTCCCTTCCCGGGATTGAAAAGCAGGTGGAAAAATGGACAAAACCTCAAGGAAGCTACCAACTGCGATCTGCCAGAAGCCCCATTGACTGGATCGGCCCCTTACTGACAAAACATGAGGGGGTAACAGTTCTTCGCGAGGCAACGGATTATTCACCGGGGGAGACGATGCTGATCGCCGATCAGAGTCCATGGCGAGTTGAACTGGTGGATAAGAAAGGGTTTTCCCAGGAGCTTCAGGAGATCCGGGAAAAAAGAGGGGCGGATCAAGAAAAATTTCGGGAACTGGAAAAACCGGGATCCCGAGCCCACAGCCCCCATTATGAAACCGTTAATCAACGTTTGGACTGGGTTTATCCCTATAAAAACAGCGAGAGTATCCCTTCCAAACTGACGGTAACGGATTTAAAAGCATTCAATAAGGAATCCATGGAACGGGTAAAATACCGGGCTCCGAATCTGAAGGAGCGTCCCCAGTTTCTTGAAGAACGAAAAACTTTGGACGGGAAAGAACGGGGGACAATTTTACACTTTTTTATGCAGCACTTGAATTTGGAGGAAAGCCGAAATATGGAGGCCTTGGAGAAACAAAAGCAAGCCATGGTTTCCCGGGGACTTTTGCGGGAGGAAGAGGCAAAATCCCTGGAGCTAAAGAAAGTTGAAGCCTTTATCAACAGTTCCCTGGGAGAGCGCATGAAAAAGGCGGATAATCTGCATCGGGAACAGCCCTTTAATATCTGGAAGAAAGCGGAAGACCTATCCGATGAGCTTTCCGGCTGTCAGGATAAGGTGCTGATTCAGGGAATGATTGACTGTTATTTTGAAGAGGATGGACAATGGGTGCTGGTTGACTACAAGAGTGATTACTTATGGGATGGAAACCGGGAGCAGCTCTTGGAAGCCTATAGACCGCAGCTGAAACTATACAAAGAAGCCTTGGAAACCATTACGGACAAGAGGGTAAAAGAAAGTTATATCCATTTTTTCTATACGGGAGAGTCTATTGATATAGAACGCTAAAAGTTGGAGGGATGAAGATGAAAGAGCCAGGAATTGATATTGGAAAGATCGAGAAGGCCCGGGAACGCATAGCCGGACGGGCAAAAGTTACTCCCCTGCTTCGTTCACAGGACTTGGATGAGGTAGTCGGTGCAAAGGTCTATCTAAAACCGGAAAATCTGCAGGTAACGGGATCCTTTAAAATTCGCGGAGCAACAAACAAAATGCGAACCCTAAGCAGGGAAGCCCTGGAAAACGGTGTAATCGCCGCCTCCTCCGGAAATCATGCACTGGGAGTCAGTTACGCCGCAAAAAGCTTAGTTACGAAAGCGGTTATTGTTATGCCCATCAATGCGCCGAAAATAAAGCAGGAAAAAACCAAAGCCCTGGGCGCGGAAGTGATTTTGCATGGTTATACTTCAAAGGAACGCTATGATAAGGCGGAAGAATTAATCAAAACCCACGGTTACACTCTGGTCCATTCCTATGCGGATGAAGAGTTAATGGCAGGCCAGGGGACCATCGGCCTTGAAATTCTTGAAGCGCTACCGGAAGTAGACCAAATCGTCGTTCCTTTAGGCGGCGGCGGACTGATTTCCGGCGTGGTAAGTGCGGTCAAAGCAAAAAAACCCGAGGTAAGGGTGGTCGGTGTGGAAACCGAAGCGGTCCCCCGCTATACGGTCAGTCTCAAAAACGGTGTGCCAACCAGTGTGGAGATGAAAGAGACCTTTGCCGACGGGTTACGGGTAACGGAACCGGGGAAAAGAAATTTTGAAATCATCAGGGCCCTGGTGGATGAAGTTCTTACCGTCGGTGAAGCGGACCTGCGTCAGGCAACGAAGGCCTTGTATCTGAAAGGAAAACTCGTCGTGGAGCCTTCGGCTGCAGTAGGCTTGGCTGCAGCCATAGCAGGAAAACTGAAGGTCCGAAAGGAAGATCATGTATGTTTTCTTCTCAGCGGCGGAAATGCTGATGAGGATAAAATGATCGAAATACTGAAAGGATGATCTTATGAAGGTAATTGATTTTCATTGCGATACGATGCTTCGAATCATGGAGAGCAAAGGGGAGGCAGGCTTAAATAAAAATGACTTCCAGGTGGATATTAATAAGCTGCAAGAGGGGAAGGTAGCAGCCCAATTTTTCGCCTTGTTTTTCGAGTTGGATATGATCCTGGAAAAAGACCGCAGCCCCTTCGAATACACGATGAAGATGCTGGAAGCTTTTGAAGAGGAAATGATGAAAAATTCCAAGAGAATCGCTTTAGCCAAGGGAATAAAAGATCTTGAGAAGAATGAGGAATCCGGAAAAATATCCGCCTTTCTGACGATCGAAGAAGGGGAGGCCATTGAGGGAAGTTTTAACAAGCTATCGGAGTTTTACCGGCGGGGGGTTCGTCTGATTACCTTGACGTGGAATCATGAGAATCAAATCGGCTTCCCCAATATTCAATACAAAAACCGGGATAGGGGGTTAAAACCCTTTGGAAAGGAAGTAATTGAAGCGATGAACGATCTGGGGATGCTGATTGATGTTTCCCACCTATCCGACGGAGGGTTTTGGGATGTTGCAAAAATTTCGAAGCAGCCCTTTATCGCCTCCCATTCCAATGCCCGAAGTGTCAGAACCCATCCCCGGAATTTATCCGATGAGATGCTGAAGGCGCTTGGGAATGCCGGTGGTGTTACAGGCCTCAATTTCGCCCATTATTTTCTAGGAACCGAACCGATCAGCAAAATTGACGGGATGATCCGGCATATGAAACATATCACAAATGTAGCCGGGACGGATGCCTTAGTCCTCGGAACGGACTTTGACGGAATCAGCAGCACCTTGGAGATTGAAAACATCGGTGAAATTCAACAACTCCTTTCAGCCATGGAAAAGGCGGGGTTTTCTTCAAGGGAGATCGAAAAAATCTCCCATAGGAATGGTGAGCGGATAATTCGGGAAGTTCTAGG
>JBEPWR010000089.1:0-6440 GCA_041642335.1 Eubacteriales bacterium | reverse complement strand
ACCACCTTCGAACCTATAATTTTCAATTTTTAGCCCGTTTTGAAAAATGGTTGCTTTCCCTGCTGAAAAAGAAAAAAATTTTGCTTCCCCTTATTTTGATCCTCAGTATTGTTGCTACCTTCTTTTCAGGCTTCAGCATTAATCAAAACACCATCTATGCCGGACGGGATGTATCTGTAATCTCTCACAGAGGAGTGGTTAACGGGGAGTTTGAAAATTCCCTTAGTGGAATTCGGGCCTCCCGGGAAGCGGATATCGATATTGTGGAAGTGGATGTGATGATGACGAAGGATCAGGTGATCGTTTTGCATCATGATCTCAGTTTAAGAAGAACCTTCGGCTATCCATATCAGATTCGGGATTTAACCTATGACGAAATTTCCGATTTGGAGTTAAACAATACTACTGATTTTCCTACGGAGGATCCGATTCCCCCGAAGCTTTCCGATGCATTCCAAACCCTTTCCGGAGAAATGAGGATTCTTATTGACGTTAAGACCAGGGGGAATTATCAGGATTTTGCCAGGGAACTTGTTTCTGTTATTGAAGATCACGAAATGGTCGATGCTGCCTATGTTCAGTCTTTCAACAAAAATCTTCTCATTCACATTTCCCTACTGAATCCCGATATTCATACGAGTCAGATTATGTACTACAGTTTAGGAGATGTGGCTACATTGGATGTGGATTATTACACCGCCCATCGAGGGATGCTCAGTCATAATTTTATCCAAAAAGCAAGACAGAACAACAAAGGTATCTGGGTTTGGACAGCCAATACCGAAGAAGCCATTAAAGAGGTTCTGCGATATGATATTGATGGCATTATCACCGGCAATCCCCTACTTGCAAAAGAGATTCTAGGAAGAAATGTGGATGATGAATTAATTGAAGATTAGCTCCAAAAAAAAAGAACCCCTGAAAATCCAGGAGTCCTTTTCAAAAGATTAATCAAGATCAAACCGATCAGCATTCATCACCTTGTTCCATGCCTTTACAAAATCTTTGGCAAACTTTTCTTTGGCATCATGACTTCCATAAACCTCAGCAACCGCTCGCAGTTCCGAGTTGTGTCCAAAAATCAAGTCCACTTTCGTTGCTGTCCACTTCGGTTCACCAGACTTCGCGTCTCTTCCTTCAAATACATCCCGCTCTTCGGATTTCGGGATCCACTTCGTATTCATATCCAATAAATTAACAAAAAAATCATTGGTAAGTTGTCCCGGATTTTTGGTAAACACCCCGTAATCCGTATGGTTGAAGTTCGCTCCCAGTACACGCATACCGCCTAAAAGGACGGTCAACTCCGGTGCTGTAAGCCCGAGAAGCTGAGCCTTATCCACTAATAACTCTTCCGCACTTACAGCGTATTTATCCTTCGTATAGTTTCTGAAACCATCGGCTTTCGGCTCCAAAACATCGAAGGAATCCGCATCGGTCTGTTCTTCGGTAGCATCGGTTCTACCGGGTTCAAAAGGAACCGCTAAGGTAATCCCTGCATCCTTTGCTGCCTGTTCGATGGCTGCTGCTCCTCCCAAGACTATAAGATCAGCTAAGGTGACCTTTTTATCGCCGGACTGCTCATTATTGTATTCCTCTTGAATTTTCCCAAGAGCATTCAGTACTTTTTCCAACTGTTTCGGTTGATTTACTTCCCAGTGTCTTTGAGGAGCCAGTCGAATCCTCGAACCGTTTGCTCCTCCCCGAAAATCAGAGCCCCGGAAAGTCGATGCGGATGACCAGGCCGTGTATACTAACTCCGCTACGGATAGATCTTCCTTACCTATTCTATTTTTCAGTTCCTGAATATCTTCTTCATTGATCAATTCAAAATCCACCGGGGGAACCGGGTCCTGCCAGATCAATTCTTCATCGGGAACTTCCGGTCCGAGATAACGGCTGCTTGGTCCCATATCCCGATGCGTCAGTTTATACCAGGCGCGAGCAAAAGCATCTTCCAGCTCCTCCGGGTGTTCCTGGAAATGTTTCGAAATCGGTCGATAAATCGGATCCATTCTAAGAGCCATATCGGCGGTGGTCATCATGGGTGCATGACGCTTTTTCGGATTATGGGCATCCGGTACCGTATCGCCTGCTTCCGGGTCTACCGGGGTCCACTGCCATGCTCCGGCAGGACTTTTTACCAGGTCCCAGTCGTACTTAAACAAGGTATCAAAATAGCTGCTGTCCCACTCAATGGGTGTAGGGGTCCAGGCCCCTTCGATCCCGCTGGAGATTGTATCTTCACCTTTTCCGGTCCCCATGCTGTTTTTCCAGCCGAGACCCTGTTCTTCAATATTGGCAGCCTCCGGTTCCGGACCCACCTGTGCGGCATCCCCGGCACCATGGCATTTTCCGAAGGTGTGGCCTCCGGCAATAAGTGCTACGGTTTCTTCATCGTTCATTGCCATTCGACCAAAAGTGTCCCGGATATCTTTTCCGGATCCCACGGCTGTGGGCTCTCCGTTAGGTCCTTCCGGATTTACATAAATCAGTCCCATTTGTACTGCCGCCAGGGGGTTTTCCAATTCGCGATCTCCGGAGTAGCGCTCATCTCCCAACCACTCTTTTTCTGCTCCCCAGTAGGTATCTTCTTCCGGTTCCCAGATATCCTCTCGACCACCGGCAAATCCAAAGGTTTTAAAGCCCATCGATTCCAATGCGCAGTTTCCTGCTAAAATTATCAGATCGGCCCAGGAAATTTTTCTCCCATATTTTTGTTTAATCGGCCACAGAAGCCTACGGGCCTTGTCAAGATTTACATTATCCGGCCAACTGTTGATTGGAGCAAACCGCTGGTTTCCGGTATTTCCTCCACCCCGCCCGTCCTGCATGCGGTAGGTCCCGGCGCTATGCCAGGCCATTCGAATAAAAAACGGTCCGTAATGCCCATAGTCTGCAGGCCACCAGTCCTGAGAGTCGGTCATTAAGGCAAAAAGATCTGTTTTTACCGCTTCCAGATCCAATTTTTTAAATTCTTCTTTGTAGTCAAATTTTTCGCCGAAAGGATTCCGTTCACTGGGATTTTGATGAAGCATCTTTAGATTCAATTGATTCGGCCACCAGTCTTTGTTCCGCGTTCCTCCAGCGGCTTTAACATTACTCGTCATCCCTGTTACGGGACATTTCCCATTTCCATCCATAAAACAACCTCCTTTAGTTTTAGCCTCTACACTCTTTTTTCCATATCAGCATATTCCATCCTATACTTTTTATACCTATATAAAAATGATTATATCATAATAATTCAGATAATTCTATCATTTTGCACCCCTGCTCTTTTTGCTATTCCGCCTCTTTCCGCTTCTTTTGTATAACCGCAATCATCTGTAAAACAATAATTGGAATGATCGCACCTACTATAACAAATGCCCACATATTATAGGAAAGAGCTGTGGTCTGAAGAATATTCTGTATTCCCGGAACATATATAGCGATCATCTGAAGAGCGAAAGTCAGGACTACGGCACCCATAAGGTAAGGGTTTCGGAAAAAAGTTTTGTCAAATCCTAGTCCATTCTTTCTGCGAACATTAAATATCTGAAGCAGATGAACCATGGCCAGGGTCATAAATCCTATGGTTCTTGCAGTATAGGTTTCAATCCCATAATTCAAGGAAATAAGGTAGGAGATCATCGGACCCACTGCAAGGATCAGTCCCTGAAATCCTATCAAAAATTTATAGCGATTTGTGATAATTGGAGATTCCGGACTGCGAGGAGATTTTTCCATAACCTTATCCTCGGGTACTTCCCAGGCCATAGCCAACGCCGGAAATACACCGGTCACAACATTCAGCCATAGGATCTGCAAGGCAACCAAGGGTACGGGTACGCCCACAATAATTGATAAGAAGATAAATAGTATCTCGCTTAGATTACAGGAGAGCAAATAATGAATAAATTTCTGGATATTATCGAAGATCACCCGTCCCTGCCGGACCGCTTCCACGATGGTAGCAAACCGGTCATCGAGTAAAATCATATCCGATGCTTCTTTTGCCACGGTGGTTCCCCGTTTTCCCATCGCAACCCCGATATCAGCTTTTTTCAGTGCCGGGGCATCATTGACACCATCTCCGGTCATGGCAACAATCTCCTTATTGTTTTTCAAGGCACTGATAATGCTCAGTTTATCCTTTGGACTTACCCTCGCATAGATGGAATTTTCTTTCAGACTTTCCTCAAGGGACTCTGTGGACAAATCACTTAAGGATTGGTCCTTTAACATTTTTTCCTCGTGTACGTCAATACCGATATTTTTTGCTATGCCCACTGCTGTCTCCGGTTGGTCTCCCGTTAGCATAATTGTCCGAATACCGGCTTTTGAAGCGATTTTAATGGATTCTTTAACATCTTCTCTCGGAGGATCCATCATACCCACGAATCCAAGAAACGTTAATCCCTCTTCAATCTCTTCTTCAAGCTCGCCCTCTTTGCCTGCGGTTACACCTTTGTAAGCAATAGCTAAAACGCGAAAGCTCTTTTTTGCCATACTTTCGTTTTCTTTCATCAGTTCTTCTCTTTTCTCATCGGATAAAGTCACTTTTTCATGATCCCGATATATCTGATCACACATCTCCACCACCACATCGGGAGCCCCTTTTAAAAATACTTCATTGTAATCTTTTGAGGATTTATAAAGCACCGCCATAAACTTGCGGTCGGAATCAAAGGGGATTTCATCGAGGCGTTGGTATCCTTGCTCTTCTTTTAAGTCCGCTCTTTTTAAACCGCCTTTTCTCGCACCTACGACTAAGGCTCCCTCGGTAGGATCCCCAATAACTTCCCACCCACCATCCTCTTTTTTATTCAGTGCGGCATCGGAGCATAGAAGGCCGGTTTTTAAGAGCAGGGATATTGTCGGATCCTGTGTCGGATCCAAAGGCTCTTCTTTTTCCCTAAATTCTCCTTCCGGATTATAACCGGTACCGGAAATTTCTATTTCCCGATCATCCAATACGATTTTTTGCAGAGTCATTTCATTCTCCGTTAACGTGCCGGTCTTATCTGTACAAAATACCGTAGCAGAGCCTAAGGTTTCCACAGAAGGAAGGTTTCTCATTAACACATTTTTCTTTACCATTCGGTTCATCCCAATAGCGAGGGTAATGGTGGCGGCTGCAGGAAGGCCTTCGGGAACAGCGGCTATGGCCAAGGCAATAGAGGTCTTTAACATTTCCTCTAAAGGTTTTCCGGTAAGATAACCAATAACCGCAACTATTCCGGTTATAATCAGTGTTACAACGATTAAATATCGTCCCGTCTGCTCCAATCGTTTTTCCAAGGGGGTGTCTTCACTCTCGGTTTCTTTCAGCATTTTTGATATTTTTCCAATTTCCGCGTCTTTTCCCGTAGCCGTAACAATAAACTTTCCGTTGCCTTTTAGAACCGCCGAACCCATAAAAACCATATTGTACCGATCACCGATATCCACTTTTCCCTCTTGATCAATAGCCTCAATATCCTTTTTTACCGGATCCGACTCTCCCGTAAGCATGGATTCATCAATTCCTAATTCATCTGCCTCCACCAGACGCCCGTCCGCTGCAATCTTATCTCCTTCTTCCAGCACAACAAGGTCCCCGGGCACAACTTTTTCTGTGGCGATCCTAACAGTTTTTTCATCCCTTATTACCTTGGCTTCCGTCTGAACCGTCTTTTTTAGCGCCTCAATGGATTTTCCTGCTTTATACTCCATGATCAGACCGAGAATTGCCGTAATCAGAATCACCACTAGAACCGCAATCCCTTCTACCACTTCATCGATAAGAAAAGAGCCCACAGCTGCCGCAGTAAGCAAAAGCATTACAACGCTTTTAAATTGCTGTATGAATATTTCCCACATTGATATTTTACTTTTTTCCTCTAATCGATTTTCTCCGTACTTTTCCAACCGGTTTTTTGCTTCTTCTGAGGAAATTCCTTTATTTCTGTCTGTACTAAAACTCTTCTCGGTTTCTTTAATGGTTTTTTCGTATGTCGCTGTTCCTTTTTGCATAGGATTCTCCTTTTCTATCATACTTGTTAGTTCCGCTTTTTTTAAGATTTATTATAATTGCAGGTTTCTTATGTCCGCTGAAGCTTGAATCATAAAAACAGAGCTGTCCCCCGTGGGTAGACAGCTACTCAATCGTCCTGTTAAATTATGGACTTGCTAGTTTCATGTTTGATTTTTTTGTTATCCGGACGGATAAATTATTACTCTCCTTCAAGATCTTCAATGAGTTTCTTCATTTCATGAATTTCTTTACGCTGCGCTTCTATAATCTGATCTGCAAGCTCACGAACTCGCGGATCCGATATATTGGCGCGTTCACTGGTCAGTATCGCAATGGAATGATGTGGGATCATGGCTTTCATATAAGAGGTATCATCCACCGTGCTTTGACTTCGAACTAAAAATAATGAAAGTCCGAATACCAGGATCGCCCCTATTAC
>JBEPWR010000088.1:0-6459 GCA_041642335.1 Eubacteriales bacterium | reverse complement strand
CCGGACACCTGGGCTTCCCGCTCACCGCTTTCTGTCTGGATTAAATATCGATCTGAGAAAACCGCACTCACCCTTGCCGGCTCGATGCTTCCCGAAGCCGGATGTTTCTTTTGATATTCCGTAAAGGTCTCTTCCCATTTTTCATTCCAACCGAATTCTTCTAATTTCATCTGATTCCTCCTGGTTTTTTTGTTTGAAAATTGGACACAAAAAAACTACAGAACAACTCCTGTAGTTTAGGTAATTGAAAAACACGATAACCTAATCGCGCCTTTCTTTATTATTATATCAGCTAGGGGTTATTTCTTCTTCCTTCGTTAAGGCATCAAAAACCAGGGGTAAGCTTTAGAACTTCCCCTATTTCATAAACCTTAACCCGGTATTCAGTTTGATGGGTTCACCTCAATACTTAATTTTTTCATAATAATCAATCCCCTTTCCCCTTTACTTTTTATCGAACATTTTTATTATACAGCAGAATAATTGTATAGTCAATTCAGAATCTTCTAATCCGTACAGCAGTCCAGACTTTCTTCGAGTCGATACTCCATACCTTCAGGGATATTATCCAAATCCTCCACAATAATAAATTCTCCCTCTAATACTCCTTTTTCACAGTTAAAACGTAATACCCCTTCTTCCGTCGGCGTAAATTCAATTAAGTTATGACCTTTAACCAAGGGCTTTTCAACTCCGAAGTCCGACAGAATCTCACGATTGCAATCCGAGATTTCCTCGACATTGACCATCCATTTTACCGGGCGACCGGCCTCTAATACAAAACGATTTTGCACGTAGGCATCCGCCTCTACTACCGTTGTAACAAAATGAGACCCGTTAACAATATTCCCCAGTATGGGAAGTTCCTCTTCCGCTTCGGACCTTTCCATGGCAACCGCACTTTCTCCGATCTGCAGCGAAATTCCCTGACTGACCATTACCAGCCCCAGAAATATTACCAGGACACCGCTAAGCTTTAACAACCTTCTATTCAGGGCTTTGTTAATAAAGGCACTAAGGGTACCAAGCCCCATCATTAAAGGCACCGTACCAATGCTGAAAACAAACATAGATAAGGCTCCCGCAAGTACGCTTCCGGTTCCGAGAGCATACAACTGAACAGTTTGCAGCGGACCGCAGGGCATAAAACCGGTTCCCAGTCCGATCAGTAACGGGGCGTTGCTGTTCTGTTTAAAACCCTTACAATGAAAAATCTTCGGCAGTTTAACATATCGTCTTAAAAAGCTGAAAGTCTCCAGCATGCTGAGCCCCAACAGGATCATAAAAGCCCCTGCAAAGACCATAATCATATTTTTTGCAACCGGGGAAAAACTGACTATGGATCCGAGTCCTCCGATTAACCCTCCCAAAACCGTATAGGATGTGACCCGACCTATATTATAGAGCAATGAAGATCTAAGCGGATGCTCAAAGGCTACACTTTGGGAAAGCACAATCCCCCCGCACATGGACAGGCAGTGAAGAGAAGTCACCAGACCTAATAAGAACAACAATGGGTAACTGACACTGTCCTGAAGGGCTGAGCCGTAATTTAAATTAATGGTGCTTCGGATAATCAGAAAGACCCCTATGAAAACAATGATTCCTATCGTTATTTTTTTATAAAACTTTTTATGGTCATCTTTTCTCTGTAGCTCTTTAGCATCGTATCCCAGGCTTCTGATTGTTAAAATGATATCATTAGTGTCTTCGGCAAAACAGCTCAGTGTCCCTTTCTCGTAAGAAATCTCCAAGACGGTATTATTCTTATTTTCCAAAGCTTTTTTTATTTTTGTACTGCAATTCCCGCAGTGCATTCCGGTAATTGTTAATTTGACATCTTTTTGCATTGTATTCTCCTTTTTCCTCGAAAGTGCGCTATTAATTATTACTTCCTGCAAAACCTATGTATTACAAAGGACAGATACCAGAGAAGTATCTGCCCTTATTTTTATTCGAAAATTCTTACGTTTATCTTATGCTTATAATTTTTGGTTTAACAATTCCACTAATTTTTTAGTAGTATCAGCGGTTACTCCCGCGCATCGTTCTTTACGCTCGGGATCCCCATAAGCACAGCCTTGTACTTCCATAAACTTCCCTACAGAATCTCCACAAATCTCAGACTCCGCAACAGTCGTCGGTAAGTCCAGGCCTGCTGGTTGTAATACTGGGAAAGGCTCTTCCTTATACCATTTAATCATTTCGATCATTGCAGCTTTTTGCTCATCATCTTCCAAAACAGAACCTAAACAGGCGGCAGCTGTTCCAAGACATCCACAAAGAGATGCCTGCTGAAACCCTCCGGACTGATTAATAAATGCTTCCGGCGGTACCTGGTTGAAAGGATATCCAACTTCATCCGCTAACGTGCCGAAGAAACCATCGGCGACACCGTAACCTCATCCACGGCCTGACTTATAGGAATCATAAGCCCGTTGAGCCGCAGCGTCTGCATCAACCTGCTGATAAGCAAAAGGCCATTCCGCTTTTCCGGTTGGTGCACCACCGGTTGACGCTTCCTCTGTACATCCGGCTAGCAGGGTTCCTACACCCCCAAGTACCGTTACGCCTGCTATGGATGTTCCCATTCCTTTTAGAAAGTCTTTACGGGTAATTCCTTTTGAGCATTTTTTCATTTCTTCCGCTTTTTTATCCATTTCTTTCTTTTCCATGGATCTTTCCCTCCTCATTAATTTATAAAAGATTATTGCTTGCAAATGATTGTTACGTAATTATCGTTAAACATTTATCGGTATGTTAATATTATAACAGATGAATATACAGAATCATAATAAACCTTTCTTATGGTCTATAATTATAAGTTATAAGGTTGATCTATAGTTATAGGGTTTTCTATCAATATTTCTAATTATAAGACTTATTCTGACCGGAGATAGCGAAGCTTCGAAAGCAGATACATAATATACATAACTGCCGCACCTACCAACCCGAGGGAAAGCAAATAAATCGGGTTAAAAGTAATTCCAAGTACCGTCAGATTGGAACCGAGATTAAACAAAGCCTCCAGGGGCGTCCCTTTTTCCGGTGTGTAGGTATAAAAATAATTGGATTTTCCGCCGAAAATGTCCACAAACCAGTTGTTTACGATAACCGATAAGAGATAAAGCCCCACAAGCACTTGATAGGCTTTAAGAAGCGCTTTTCTGTCAATCTTAATCATCTTGATCAATAGTAAGTATAACCCTGCGGTAACAATCAGCATATGACCGGAGATATAGGCGAGGCCTTGGATGTTTAACACGTTGCTGTAATTCTCCAGCCCGTCGGCAAAGATGACCGAAGACAAACCGGCAGGAAAATTCAATGTCCAGGCAATCGCTCCGACCACCCTCAATTTATAATTAAGGGCAACGATCAACATCATAATATTGGCAAAGTGGCAGACCTGAAAGGGAAAGACCTCAGGGGTCCATCCGTCCTCATTAAATATGTAAATCTGTCTGGCAAGTAGAATAAGTACCAAAGCGACCCCCAGAACAATTGCGATATTACGTTGTATAGTAAAACGCTTATCCTGGGCAAAGAGATATAAGCTTATCGCCAAAACAAATGGAAAAATCATCATAAAGTAGTGAAAACCGCTCCACATCTCAAAGGTTGCCTGCATACATCATACCCCTTTCACAAAATTATTGCGCCTGTTGCAAAGGCCGGTATATAGGGTCATAAGTGTCGCATAGTGATTACCGCTAATACACCGATAACTCCTATGTAAACGATGAGAACACGAGAACCAATAGGTCATAATTTTTACTTCTTAAGATACACCCACGATTATTATTATCTTCGTTATATACCCTAATCTTTTTTCGAAAAACTTTATCCGATTTTTTTAACATACAACACTGATACTTTCTTAATATAAAGTTGTGCTGATATAGATATTTCATCCCTATTTTGAAAGTTAAAAAGAAACCCCAATCAGGGATTTCTTTTTGTTGAAATACATAACACTGAAACTTCACCGTTTCCCGCTTAAGCGCATATAATAAAACCACCCGGAATATAAACCTGGAATACCGATCCAGGCAAGGATACTGTACTGAATAAAGCTTTGGGTATCTCCCAGTAAGCTGCCTAATATTAAGATTAATACGATTGGGAATGTAATATACCCTAATAATTTATGCGCAACCTTCCATGTATCTTCGTCCCTGATGGTCCAGGGGAGCCGTAATCCCATATACCGATTAAACGGAATTTTCGGGGCGACGTTTCCGATTACAACCATAAGCATCACGGCAATTACGGTGCCGGTTAAACCATCGGTTTGACTGTCCATTATCGTTCCGGGCAGCCAATTGATAATGCTGAATCCGATAACCACCAACACCATCGAAAACCGATTGAGTCGCCGCATGGTTTTTACTTTCGGATTGTCCGGTGATAAGCCTGCAATTTGCGGGGTGTAAAAATCAAAAATGATCAGGGCGATCAGAGCCAATATCCCCGCAATCAGGCTTATGCTGTCGGTATTCGGTCCGAAAATTCCCAAACCCAGAATAACTAATGATATTACCGCAAAACTTACCTGTACCCTACCATAATTATTTTTCATATTCCTCTACTCCTTTCCGAATGCGGACATAAAATTACTTAGTGCTTCCTGTAAAACCGTTACATTCACCGAGTAAATCACATACTGTCCTTTTTTTTCCGAAGTGACCAGTTCCGCTTTTCGTAAAATATCCAGATGCTTAGAAATAGCAGGCTTGGACATCTCAAAATGCCGGGCGATTTCACTGGCGTTCAGGTCTCTTTCATTGAGGATTTTTAATATCTCCCTTCGAGTGGGGTCCCCTAAAGCTTTAAATACCCCTGCCATTTATGCACCTCCTAAAATCCATTGATTTATACATTTAACTAATTAGTTAATTATATAATACTCCACTCACATAATGATGTCAAGCAAAAAAATTGCCGGCGAATCTTCTTGACAAAACATTTGTAAAATTATAAAATTACAGATGTTACTTACCCCCTATCCCCCAGGGGAGTGTTCAGAAAGGAGCGACGCCAATGAAAAAAGCCGTAATCAAAGAATCCGCCTGTGACAAGTCCCCCTTTTGTCCCGCTAAAAGGGTCTGTCCCGTGAATGCCATTGCCCGTGATGGTTTTTTCAAACCCTTTAAGGTTCTTGCCGAACAATGTATCGGATGTGGGAAATGTATCAGTGTATGCCCCCAGCGGGCAATTATTATGAAAAAAGCATAAGGAGGAGATGAACAAATGGAAAACTTTTTTATCCGCGCTAATCGCGTTTTTACCCCGATTCGAAAGTACGCTTTTATTTATACTCTTTTAGTGGCCTTTGCCGGTCTGTGGTTTCCCCGATTGGGACTGACCGTATTGTTGGTCATCTTAAGCCTGGTGGCCCTATCATTTTTTAAAGGCCGATACTGGTGTGGAAACTTCTGTGCCCATGGAAGTCTTTTTGATTCCGCATTATTCCGTTGGAGCAGAAACATTAAAATACCGGAATTTTTCAAGTCCCCGATTTTCGCCTGGTTATTTCTAGCCTATTTTTCTTACAATATCGGTACCGGACTTATTCGGGTTTCCGGTCTATGGGGCACGCCAATGTTCTATGACCGTCTAGGATTTATCTTTGTAAGAAGTTACTTAATGGTTACCATCATCGGAGGAACCCTGGCCTTGATCACCAGTCCCAGAACCTGGTGTAATTTCTGTCCCATGGGCATGATGCAAAAAGGCTCTTATTGGTTGGGCAAAACCCTCGGCGTTGCTAAAAAGACGGATCAGAAAATCACGGTTGCCAATCAGGATCTTTGTCACACCTGTGGTAAATGCTCCCGAGTATGTCCGATGCAGTTGACGCCTTACGTTGAATTTTCCGATGAAAATCAACTCGATGACAGCAACTGTATTCGCTGTAGCACCTGTGTTGAGAACTGCCCTGCAGGGGTTCTTACCTTAAGCACGGCTGCCGGAGCAAAAGAGATCTACGATAAGACCTCCGTGGAAGGTTATGAGGAACGAAAACATATCATCACAACCATTTCAGCGATTAAGGATCTGAATACCGATGTGAAAGAATTTACGTTTTCCTTTAAAATTCCCGAATTCGTAAATTACCGGCCCGGGCAGTTTATTTTAGTACGAATCCAGGAACATCCGGAGATGTATCGGGCTTTTTCCATCTCCTCCTACAATAAGAACAGCCAGTCCCTTTCAGTTACGGTAAAACGGGTGCCGAATGGTTATGGCTCCGATATCCTCTTTGATACCTTCAACGTCGGCGATGTCGTCCATCTTGAAGGGCCTATGGGCCATGAACTGGTCGTGGATAAGACCCAGAAAAAAGTGCTTCTGGTAGCCGGCGGTATCGGTGTAACCCCCTTCGTACCCATTGTGGAAGATCTAGTAAAAGATCCAGAAAGTGTGGAGGAGTTTACCCTGATTTACGGTGTCAAT
>JBEPWR010000087.1:0-6472 GCA_041642335.1 Eubacteriales bacterium | reverse complement strand
TATTAAAAATCGAACCCTTCATCCTACGAAGGCTTAAGACCGATGTGCTAAAAGAACTGCCGGAGAAGATGGAAGGGAAAATACTGGTGGATATGACCAAAGAACAGCAAAAGATCTACAGTGTGTATCTTCAAAAGATCAAAGGGGAGATCAAAGACACCGTTAGGGAAAAAGGCATAGACCGCAGCCAAATTCAAATACTGGCCGGACTTACACGACTGCGGCAAATCAGCTGTCATCCCGGGGTATTTATTGAAGGCTACGAAGGGGGAAGCGGAAAACTCCAGGCATTAGCAGAAATTATCGATCAGGGCTTGGGAGAGGAGCATCGGTTTTTAATATTTTCCCAGTTTACCGGAGTCCTAAAAATGGTTCGAAAAGATTTGGAAGAAAAAGGCTATAAACCCTTATATTTAGACGGATCAACGCCGATGAATCAGCGGGGGGATCTGGTAAAAACCTTTAACGGGGGAGAGGTTCCAATTTTTCTAATCTCGCTGAAAGCGGGAGGCACCGGTCTGAATTTAACCTCTGCTGACGTGGTCATCCATTTAGACCCCTGGTGGAATCCGGCGGTGGAGAGTCAAGCCACGGACCGTGCCCATCGAATCGGACAGAAAAAAATGGTCCAGGTGAAAAAGCTGATCGCAAGAGGAACCATTGAAGAGAAAATTCATCAAATCCAGGAGCAAAAAAAAGAAATTGTGGATCAGATCGTCCAAAAAGGAGAAACCATGCTGACAAAACTCAGTAAAGAAGAATTATTGGATTTGCTGGAAGGGTAGAACTTAAAAATGAATAGTAAAAAAGACTCGGTATTTGCCCAAGATTCATAAGTCTTTAGGCAAGTGCCGAGTCTTCTTATAGGTTATGAAATATTACACATTTTGTATTTTACTCAAATCTTTGATGTGCCCGATGACCACTAATACATCGTCTTTATGAAGCTCATCCGTCGCATCGGGTGAGATATTAATCTCCTCTCCATGCTTAATCGCCATAACATTAATCCCGTGCTTTACTCGAAGATCCAAATCGATTAGACTTTTTCCTGTCCATTTTTTCGGAACTTCCAACTCCATAATACTGTATTCGGAAGAGAGTTCGATATAGTCTAAAATATTATGGGCTACCAGATTATGGGCCACTCTTTCGCCCATCTCCCGTTCCGGAAAAACCACCCGATCGGCTCCGATTTTATAAAGCACCTTCGCGTGAAGATTGCCCTGGGCTTTTGCCACAATATATTCGATGCCGGCTTCTTTGGCAATTAAGGTGGCCATAATTGATGTCTGGATATTGGTACCAATGGAGATAACCGCAACATCAAAGTTTTTAATGCCTAATGAATGCAGCGCCTCTTCATCGGTTCCACTGGATTGTACTGCATGGGTGACATGTTGAGAGATATTTTGCACGATTGTTTCATCTCTATCGATTGCAAGCACGTCATGTCCCAGTTTTGCAAGGGATCTAGCCACACTACCGCCAAAACGGCCACATCCAATAACAACAAATTGTTTCATTTGATCACTCCCTAAAATTATTTATTCAACTTCCTGAACCTAACCGATAATAACTTTATCTTCAGGATAACGGATCCTGCCTTGATTTTTATGGGTATTTTTAGCCAAAGCTAAAGCAACGGTAAAGGGGCCTACCCTTCCGGTAAACATGAGGATCGATACAAGGATTCTTCCCATGGTACTCAGGGAAGGAGTAATTCCTAAAGAGAGACCCACTGTACCAAAAGCCGAAGTGGTTTCGAATACGATTTCGAGAAAGGTATGACCGGTCTCGATAATGCTTAATACCATCGTTATGGAAATAATTAAAACCAGGGCGATAACCATAATGGTAATCGCTCGATTGATATTGTCTTTTGGAATCCGTCGATGGAAAACTTCGGTATCTTCCTTACCCCTGATCTGTGAGATGATGGTAAAGAGAATAATTCCAAAAGTTACGGTTTTGATTCCTCCCGCAGTAGAGGCAGGGGAGCCTCCAATAAACATAAAAATAATCGTAAGCAGTTTAGAGGCATCAGTCAAGGCACTGGTATCAATCGTATTAAACCCGGCAGTTCTTGGGGTTACGGATTGGAAAAAAGCGGCCAGGAATTTTCCGGGAACACTCAGCTCTCCTAAGGTTCCGGCATTCCCCCATTCCAATAGGAGATAAAGAATAAAACCGATCATTAATAAAAGGCCGGAAATAACTAATACAAGCTTGGTATGTAAGGACCACTTCCGGATGTTTTTTCGGTAAAAAAACATATCGATCACTACGGTGAATCCCAGCCCGCCAAGGATGATCAGTGTCCAAATCGTAAAGTTCACCAAGGGATTATCCACATAAGGCATTAAACTTCGGCCGCCACCGGTAATATCAAACCCGGCATTACAAAAGGCGGATATTGCATGGAAAATACTATTCCAAATACCCGGACCCCATCCGAGCTCGGGGACAAAGACAAAAGATAATAGCAGAGCTCCGATCCCTTCAATAATTAGTGTGCCGATAATGATATATTTAGTTAGACGAACAACCCCGGATAAATCATTCTGATTTAGGGAGCTTTGGATTAACAGTCGTTCCTTTAGAGAGATACGCTTACCGATAATCATGGCAAACATCGTGATCATTGTCATAAATCCCAAACCGCCGATTTGAATTAAGATTAAAATGACAATTTGGCCAAACAGCGTCCAATGGGTGCCGGTATCAACAACCACAAGTCCGGTCACCGCAACCGCGGAACTTGAAGTAAAGAGCGCATCGACATAGGGGATGCTGGAACCATCTGATGAGGCAATCGGAAGGCTTAGGAGGATGCTTCCGATAATAATCACCGTCAAAAATCCAAGTACAATAGTCTGGGTTGGATTTATATTTCTATTTGTTATTAGATTCATCAAAACTCACCACACTTTCATTGATTAAACCATAACATTCCATTCGATATATAGGAGTTCTATACGCAGGTTATATTAATGCTTATTGGTCTTTTAAAAGATAGAAATATTGTACCACAAAGACTAGCTTTTTTCTATTTTATAAAATAGATTATTATTTATTGCAAAATTTATTAAGGATTATTTGTTAAAAGGGCTAAAAGCTTTTGAATTTTAACGGATTTCGTTTATAATAGAAGGTAATCTTACCATGAGTCAATAATGAATGGGATAGTCGAACTAGATCGATTGAATATAGATTGAGGGATAGTAAATGAGAGGGTGAATATGTATGGAAATTATCATTGTCGGAGCAGGGAAACTGGGCTATAAACTAGCGGAAGCTTTCGAGATTGAAGATAATAATGTAGTCATGGTTGATGTGAAAAGTTCTGCCTTGGACCGGCCAGACAACCAATTAACGTTTTGACTGTGAAAGGAAACGGAGCGCAATTATCGCTATTGAAAAGCTTAAAGGCAGGTAATAAGGATTTGTTAATTGCAGTGACGAGTAGTGATGAGGCTAATATTTTGATTGCAACATTTGCCAAACGATTAGGATGCAAAAAAGTTGCTGCTCGAGTAAGGAATCCGGAGTACTCAAATCAAATTAATTTTGTAAAAAAAGAAATGAATATTGATTATATAGCGAATCCTGAGAATGAGACCGCAAAAGAAATTTCTAAATATTTGATTAAAGGAAAAGCTCTTCATATGGAAGATTTTGCAGAAGGGCGAGTTGTAATGACAGAGTTTCGAGCTAAGAACTTACCTTTAGCTAAAAATACAATATTGAAAGATCTGGAGTTACCGGATCAAATGTTAATTGCCGCAATTCAGCGAGATGGTGGGATTATTATTCCTCATGGTGATACGATTATTAAAGAGTCGGATTTAGTATACATCATTGGTGAGAAACAAACCGTGAATAACTACTGTATAGAATGCGGTAAGCCGAGTATAAATCGTGGAGCAAAAAAAGTAATGATCCTAGGTGGAGGAAAGGCCGGTTACTATCTAGCAAAAAATCTAATAAAATCCGGGGTGCAAGTAAAAATTGTAGAACGAAGTGAAGAACGGTGCCGATATTTAGCGGAAGAATTGCCCGCCGTTCTGATTATTCATGGAGATGGAACTGATAATCACTTATTAAAAGAAGAAAACATTGCCGAGACTGATGCCTTGGTTTCGTTGACCGGTTATGATGAGGAAAATTTACTTGTTGCTTTGTTAGCAAAAAAACATGGTGTCGATAAGGTTATTGCCAAGGTGAGTCGGCCAAATTACGTCCCCATTATTGAACAGTTGGGGATTGATGTTGCGATAAATCCTGTTCTTATCACTGCTAGTGAAATTCTACGTTACACTCAAGGGGGAAGAGTTGCTGCTCTATCCTTATTACTTGGAGGGGAAGCGGAAGTAATCGAAATTATTACTCAAGAAAATTCCAGTATCGTAGGAAAGCCCTTGAAATCCTTAAATCTACCGAAAGGGCTAATTGTAGGCGCGGTTGTTAAGAACGGTGATGTAATAATCCCTGATGGAAATACAGTAATCGGCCCGGATCAGCGCTTAATCATATTTATTCTTCAGTCCGAGGTAAAAATCTTAAAAAAGTTGTTCTATAAAACAAGGGGAGGGATATTCGGTGAACTTTGGAATAATTATAAAGGTCTTAGGGACCCTTCTTCTATTTGAGTCCATCGTGTTAATTGGACCCCTGGGGATTTCTCTGTATTATGGGGAAAGTCCCTATCCTTTTTTTTACACCATAATGTTGTTGATGCTCGCCGGTGGAGCGATGGCAACTTTCAGTGGGGAATCAAAGAAAATGCAGGCCCGGGAAGCTCTTAGTATTGTAACCTTTGGTTGGATCCTGGTCTCTTTTTTTGGTGCAATGCCATTTGTTTTCTCCGGAGCGATTCCGAGTTTTATAGACGCTTTTTTTGAAACGGTGTCCGGTCTTACGACCACAGGAGCAACGATCCTTGTAGAAATTGAAGGACTTCCGAAGGGGATTTTGTTTTGGAGATCCTTAACGCATTGGCTAGGAGGAATGGGAATACTGGTTCTTACCTTAGCAATTCTTCCTGCCCTGGGTGTGGGAGCATTTCGGATTTTTAAAGCGGAGAGTCCCGGTCCCATGTCGGATAAATTAGTACCGAAGGTTAAAGATACCGCAAAGATACTTTACACCGCATATTTAGGAATGACGATTTTACAGATTGTTTTATTGTACCTTGGGGAAATGAATTTATACGAATCATTGGTACATACTTTTGGAACGGTGGGAACCGGAGGGTTTTCAGTCAAAAATGGCAGTATTGGAGATTATCAAAGCAGCTATACGTTATGGGTAATTACTTTTTTCATGATTGCTGCGGGAGTAAACTTTGGCCTATATTATAATTTATGGAAGGGAAAATGGAAAAGTCTAGTTAAGAATTCCGAGCTGCGTTTATATCTTTCAATTATAGTGGTTTCCGGACTTCTAATCACCATCAACTTGTTTCTGACCACCTATTACGACGGTTTTTTCGAAAACTTGAAGCAGGCTTTTTTTCAAACGGCATCGATTATCACAACCACGGGATATGGGACTGCAGATTTTGATCAATGGCCCTCTTTCAGTAAAACTGTATTATTCCTGCTGATGTTTGTGGGGGGAAGTGCAGGATCCACAGGCGGTGGAATTAAAATAGTAAGACTTTTAATCTTAGGGGTTGTTATTCGTCGTGAAGTCCTTAGGCTCCTTCATCCTCAGGCCTATATTCCGGTAACGCTCAATGGAAAAGCCGTATCGAGTAATATTGTCCACGCTGTTACCGGATTTTTCTTTCTATACATGTTAATTATCGGTTTAGGTACGCTGCTGATCTCTTTGGAAGGGGTCGGGATTGTGACCGCGGTGTCATCGGTAGCAGCAACTCTTGGGAATATCGGTCCCGGTTTTGAACTGGTAGGTCCAACACAAAACTATAGTCAATTCAGTGCTCCGGGCAAAATGTTATTTTCATTATTAATGCTCTTTGGACGGTTGGAACTCTTTACGGTTTTTTTGTTTTTCATTCCAAGTTTCTGGAAAGGAAAATAAAATTATCGTACCGTTAAATCTTGAAGTAAAACGGGTATAGATAAGATATCAAAACAGGGAGGGAATCATTTATGGCTAAGGGTTATGATGAAAAACCAAACAAAAAAGAAACTGAAGAAGCACAAACGTTGACAGAACCGAAACAGAATAGGGAAGAAATGGACCCCAAAAAAACCGTCAGTCCTCAACTTGTGATAAGTGTGGTCGTACTATTCATCTTTGCGGTTTTTGCTGTTGTGAATACCCAGGAGGTGGCCATTAGCTTTGTTTTTGCCGATATCAATATTCCGCTGATTATTGTGATTTTGGGATCCTTTATTCTGGGGGTTTTAACGGCACTGCTAACGAGCTGGCGGAAACGACGAAAAACGACAAAAAAATAAAAATCAGGATTAATGGTGGACAAAGGGGATTATTTTTTATA
>JBEPWR010000086.1:0-6491 GCA_041642335.1 Eubacteriales bacterium | reverse complement strand
CATTGATGGAAAAATCAAAGTGGTTTTTATTGAAAACTATAATGTAACCTTAGCGCAAAAGATTATTCCCGCATCCGACATCAGCAAACAGATTTCCACCGCAGGAAAGGAAGCTTCCGGTACGGGAAATATGAAGTTTATGCTTAATGGAGCCTTTACCGTTGGTACCTTTGACGGTGCCAATATTGAAATGGAGCGGGAAGTAGGAGAGGAAAACATCGAAATATTCGGCCTCAGGGAAGAAGAGATTGAAAAACTTCGCCGGGAAGGGAACTATCAGCCCTATAAGATTTATGAACAGAATCCTTCCTTGAAAAAAGTCCTGGATCAGTTGGTGGACGGAACCTATGAACCAGAAGAACCGGATGTCTTTCGGGAAATTTATGAGGATTTGCTCTATGGAAATAATGGCGTGGCGGATCAGTATTTTGTACTAAAGGATTTCGATGCCTACTGCATGGCGAACGAAAAAGTGGATGAGCTTTACAAGGATTCGAAAAACTGGTGGAAAAAAGCGGTGATCAATATCTCCAAAGCCGGTTATTTCTCCAGTGACCGTACGATTCAGGAGTACAATGATCAAATCTGGAATTTGGATCAGGTCCATTTCAAATAAGGCTAGGAAGGCCCCTATTTACAGCCGGGGCTTTCTTTTATTTAAACCACCGGAAAGGATAGACGGAAATTCTTCAGGAACGGAAACAGAAATATTTCCCCGGCCAAAACTATGATATAATGATAAGAAAATAACAGAATCCTTGGAAAACTTGTAACTAAGACGATTCGAATCAAGGGGGGATCCGATGAAAAAAGAACTGTTGAAAGTGTTAAAAAGGGCTTTGGAGACCTTTAAAAATCTCAAACTCCTTGAAGATGGACCGGTATTGGGCACAAAAGAAGCCTATGAAATTATCAATAAAATACTGCTCTATCGGATTCTTGAAGACCGGGGATTTATTGAAAAGGGCAGTCAACGGATATTCCAAACCAATTATCTTTTTGAACCTCTGGGAGAAGTACTGTATGAGCTGCAGCAGGAAAACGGAATAGTTTCGGAAATTTCTTGGACCGGGAGCGGAATAAAAGCAATCCAGCAAATTTATGAGGCGTTAAAGAAGGAGCTTTTCTGCTTTGAAAACGCGTCAGACAATCTTCTGGGAGATGTTTACGAGGAGTTTTTAGAGCCGAAACAAAGAAAAAGCCTGGGCCAGTTCTACACCCCTCCCATAATTGTGGAATACATTGTGGAAAAAGCCTTGGAGGATTATGATCCCGTGCAAAATCCCTATATACGGGTTGCGGATATCGCCTGCGGTTCCGGGCATTTTCTGGTCAAAGCCTATGATCATTTATATGAACGTTTTCTAAGCGCTTTGCCCCGGCTGCAGAAAAAATTTGGCAAAGATTCCTGGCAAAAAGAATACTTACATAGCCATTTGCTGGAGCACTGTATTTACGGTATGGACTGTGATGGATTTGCCATACATTTAACTTCGATTAATCTGCTGCTGAAAGACCTTGACGATTTACCCAGAACCCTCAATATTCTCCAGGGAGATAGTCTGAAATCCTGGGACCAGGAGTCCCAGGAGGGTTTGGCGAAGAAAAAGTTTTTTTCTCCCGGCTTTGATGTAATCCTGGGGAATCCTCCTTATGTGGGCCATAAGGCCCTGGATATGGCATATAAGCGGTGGTTGTTAGCCCGGTATCCAGCGGTATTTCAGGATAAATCCGATTTATCCTACTGCTTTTTTGAAAGGATCCTTGAAAACCTGAAACCAAAAGGAAAAGGTATGATTATTACTTCCCGCTATTTTATGGAGAGTCCGACGGGAAAGGGTCTTCGAAAATATCTGAGAGAGCAGGGAACGCTGCTGGAGATTGTGGATTTTTACGGAGCGGAGATTTTCAAAGGGCTTGGCGTGGCCTCGGCAATCTATCTGTTCACCCCCAGAACTCCGGAAAAAAAAGAAAAAAAACCGGTACAGGTTCGAAAATTTCTTGCTCCCGATAGGGAAATCAGCGGGGAAGTATCTTTAAAGCAGTTATTTCAACAGCCAAGTTTTGCCAACTTCAGGATTTCACCGTCGGAGTTGGGGGAGAAACGCTGGACACTCCTTTCAAAGGAGGAAAAAGACCGCTATCGAAATATTGAAATACGCTCCGCCCTTACTCTGGGAGAAGTGGCAAAAAGCTTCCAGGGCATTATTACCGGTTGTGACAAAGCCTTTGTTTTGGATAAGCAGGAGGCGATAGATCAAGGCATTGAGAAAGAACTGCTAAAGACCTGGGTGAAGAGCAGACATGTACAGAAATTCGGGATGCAGGCAAACGACCAGCAATTGATTTATGCGGATTTGATTAAAAATAACGAGGTCCCATTAAATGCCCTAAAGCATATTGGAAAGTATCGAAGGCAGTTGGAAAAACGCCGGGAGTGTCAGCGGGGAATCCGGCCCTGGCATCATCTGCAATGGGGAAGGTCCATGGAAATATTTGAGCAGAAAAAGATTCTGTTTCCCTATAAGAGCGATACCAATCGTTTTGCCCTGGATGATCAGAAGGTATTCTGTAGTGCCGATGTGTATGGGCTTGTGATAAAAGAGGAGTACAAAGAGGAAATATCCCTTGAATATTTACTCGGGCTGCTCAATTCAAAAATTTACGAAGAATATTTTCAAAGTTACGGAAAAAAATTAGGAAAAGGGATATATGATTATTACCCGAATAGTATAATGGACTTAAAAATCCCCCGGGATCCGGAACTACAGGGACAGATCGAAAAAGAGGTGGGAAAAATTCTTCAAGAGCCGCAAAACCCCCCATCAATGGATGGGATCGACCAGCTGCTGGCAGATTTTTTCCAACTTACAGAAAAAAAGTAAGCGGAAGCAGGGACGGATAGAAGAATGAAGAGCATTTATGGAAAATGCATGAAATAATTGCAAAAAAAGAGGAATTGGGGATTATTTGTAGAATTGTTATTATATCATCGTTTATTGTGAAGGGGAGGGTTAAAGCGTGGCCTTATTTAATTGTCCGGAGTGCCTATCGAAAATATCGGATCAGTCTTTATACTGTATAAATTGCGGACTGCCCATTGGGAATGGGGCAAAAAATCTACTTATCCGCGCCAGAATTTATCTGGAGGACGAGGAATATTTAAGGGCGGAGAAATTAATAGAAAAGGCCCTGGATCGGGAACCCAGAAACGCAAAAGCCTATTTACTAAAGCTGCTGACTTCCCTTGAAGTAAGGGGAGAAAAGGAAATGGTTCATCGGGTGCAAAAGCCCTTAACCGACTTTAAGGACTACAACCGTGCGGTGAAATTTGCCGGGGACCAGGACTTGGAGACCCTCCAGAAATATAACCGGGAAGTACTGGAGCGCTTTGAAAATGAACAGAAAGAAAAAACGTATCAAAAGGCTCAGAAGCTGAAGGGAAAAGCCCTGGGAGAGGAAGACTACCTGGAGGCTGCACAGAGTTTTGAAGGCATCTCCGAGTATAAAGATTCCCTGGAGCTTTCCCAGACCTGTCGGGGTGCCGCGGAAGAACTGAAAAAAGAAGAAATTTATCAAGAGGCCTTGGAAAAAATGAAGCTCGGGAAAAAGAAAGACAAGGAAGAGGCATCAAGTCTGTACATAAAAGCCGGTGAACTCTTTAAATCCCTGGGAAGGTATAAGGAGGCGGACGCGTTACAAAAAGAATGTGAAAAGATGGGAGAAAAAATCGGTGAAGATTATTTAGGGGCTTTGCTTAAAAAAAGAAAACGAAAGAAACTATTGAAAAAAGCCCTTCTGTTTTCAGCAGGCATGCTGGTGTCTGCAATCATTATTTTGGGGTTGTTAACGAATTTTACTTATTCGAGGGAAGTATATACCCGCCTTCTCTTAGGCCAGGAAGAATATCTTTGGCAAGAAATGATGGAACAGATCAAAAATTGGTTTGCCTATGCCAGCGGAAAATTGTAGATTTCAAAAAAAACACCCTGAAAAAGGGTGTTTTTGATTTAAAGCTTTCGATTGATCTCCCGTTCTGCCGTTTCCCGGGAGAAGGAATAGCGTTCCTGAAGTTTTTCAATCAATTTGTTTTTTTCACCATCGATGTAGACCAGATCCTCATCGGTCAATTTGCTCCAGGTTTCTTTGAGTTCCCTTTTTAGCGGATGCCACTGGGTTTTAAAGCGATCATTATTCATCCGATCCCTCCTCGGTAAGATAAGAAATAAGTAACGGAAAAATACGTACACTGCCGATGATTTTGCCCAAGGATGTACCTATAGAATACCCATTCTTCAAATATGTGAAACAGAAAGAATTAGTTACCTGTAATAAAAAGGAAGGGCACAGGTTAAACCGGTTCGATATGAATGGTGATAATGGCATTTTTCCCTAATAAATCCTTCAGTTCTTCTTCCAAGGTATCTGCAATGTCATGGGATTTTTTTAAGGAGAAGTTCCCGTCCAGTAAAATATGAAATTCCAGTATGATTTTCCCGCTAACCTTTCGACTTCGAAGATTATGATATTCCTGGATTTCTTTGTGCTGCTCAATGGTGGAATAAATTTGGTCCAGCAGTTTTTGATCAACAGAAAAGTCCATCAGTTCCCGAATGGCAGGAAGGAAGGTTTGTATCGCGATTTTTAAAACCAGTAGGCTTACGATCAGTGCAGCCACCGGGTCCAGTACCGCCCATTCACCCCCTAACAAAATTGCGCCACCGATTCCGACCAAAGCTCCCACCGAAGTCCAGCCGTCGGACCGGTGATGCCAGGCATTAGCGATTATGGAATCGCTTTGGATTTTTTTTCCCACAGACAAGGCATAACGAAACAATCCTTCGTTTAAGGCAATGGAAGCCAGTGCTGCAGCAAAGGCCAACCAGCTGGGAGGCTCAATTGTACCACCCCGTATAACCGAAAGGATGGATTCCAAACCGTCAATAAAAATCTGCACGGCTACAAAACCTAAAAACAGAGAAATAATTAAAGTGGATAAGCTTTCATACTTACCGTACCCATAGTTATGATAATCATCCGGCGGTTTCTTGCCTAACCGGGCGCCTAAATAAGCCACAATATCCGTGGAAAAATCCGATAGGGAATGAAGTCCATCGGCAAAAAGCGCACGACTGTTTCCGAACAGCCCTGCACTGATTTTGATACCGGACAGGGATAAGTTCACCAAAATTGCCACAAGGGTGACCTTATTGATTTCCTTAACATCGGGACTTCTTGTCTTCATTCGATAACCCTCTTTCTTAATGGGGTTTATACCCAGTTTATTCCTGGGATTCACGTTGGATTAAAAAATAAAGGGATTTTTAAAGCCGATGTCGAAGAATTAAGGAGGATACAAAAAGAAGAAAAGCAAAGATTGATAGAATTAGACTGGTAGGATTAGCCTGTTGGAAATCCCCCATTTTAATAAGGAGGCGGATAATGTTGAAAATTCCTTTTGTCAAACTGAGCCCTTCAGAGAACACCACAATCATTGTAAGGGATCCTGAGATAAAAAAAGACAACTATGCCCACATTGCAAGGACCGCAATGGCCTATACCCATTTATACGGAGAACAGGTCGGGTTTCTTACCCGAAAACGGGACCCAAATTCCAAAGGCCGAATGGAAATGAGCGGCGGCGAATTTTGCGGGAACGGGTTATTGGCCTTTGGTGCTTATTTAGCCCGGGAAGAGGGAATGAAAAAAGGAGTTTTCCCAGTGGAATTTTCCGGAGTGGAACATCCCTTGGAATGTGAAATTGAACAACTGCGTCCGGCAGTTTACCGGGTCAAAGGAGAAATGCCCGTGGAGGGCTACAGGATTTCTAAAAAGCAGGTAAAGGTTGGGGAAGACATCATTGATGGGCACTTAGTGATAATGGAGGGCATTACCCACTTTCTTTTCGAACAACCACAAGAGAGGAAGCAGAAACCGGATTTTCCCTCCCTTCTTAAAATTCTTGCAGAAGAAGGAAACAATCAGGCCTTCGGAGCCCTGGGCTATTGGATGGACGGCCAGGAGATGTATCTTTCTCCCTGGGTATATGTACCGGAAATTGGAAGTCTCCAACAGGAACGTTCCTGTGGCTCGGGAAGTCTTGCCCTGGGCCTATACTGGGCAAGGGAGAAAAAGACGGATGTTCACTTAAACATTATACAACCCGGAGGAATGATTGCCGTAGCGATTGACTATGACCAGGCACAAAAAAAAGTCACCTCCGCTTCCATCGAAACCGAGGTGATGATCACCTGTGAAGGAAATATGTTAGTCTAAGTCGAAAATGGAGAGCTGCTGCAGGTCTTCCGAGAGCAGATTTGAGGCGGTAAGGCCCAGTAACCGGAGGGGTTTATCCAAGGGGAGCTCCGACAGCAGCTGATGGGCCACCTGGTGAATATTCTCCACTTCATTGATATGCTGAAAAAGGGTTTTCCCCCGGCTTTGTATTTTGAAGTTTTCATCCTTGGTTTTCAAGGTAATGGTTCGGGAAT
>JBEPWR010000085.1:0-5814 GCA_041642335.1 Eubacteriales bacterium | reverse complement strand
TATTCTCTGGCCGCTGTACCAGATGGTGGTTTCCGCCTTCAACGGACTGCAGGACGGCTACCTGATTCTGAATCGGAATTTTGCGTTTTCCACCCGGCATTTTGAATATCTGTTTAGGGAAACCCTGTATCTTGCCTGGGTTCGAAACACCCTGTTTATTTCAATTTCCACGGCGCTACTGACTCTGCTGTTTGTGTCTTTTACGGGGTATGCGTATTCCAGGTATCGATTCAAAGGAAGGAAACCTTCCTTAATGGCAATTCTATTGATCCAAACGATCCCGACCTTCGCAGGGATCACCGCCTTTTTCACGATGCATTCCATCTTATCCTCCATATTTCCCTTCTTCACCCGTCAGATGATGCTCATTCTGATTTATTCCGGTGGAGCAATTGCGGCAAATACCTTTATATTAAAGGGATATATCGACTCTATTTCCACCGAGCTGGATGATGCTGCGAAGATTGACGGTTGTACAAATATGCAGATTTATCGATTGATCATCATGCCGGTGGCAAAACCGATGCTGATGATCATCGGACTATGGTCTTTCATCGGACCCTTTATGGATTTTTTAATGCCCCGGGTACTGCTTACAAGTCCCCAGTCTTATACTCTAGCAGCCGGGTTATTTACACTGGTCAATGATTTTCGGACAATGAATCAGCCGGCCTTTGCGGCGGGGGGACTGCTTACGGCAATCCCGATTGTTCTGTTGTTTATCAGTCTGCAAAACCAGCTGGTTTCCGGTTTGGCAAAAGGATCGGTAAAAGGGTAGAAGAAGGACTTTAGACAGCTAATTAAGCGAGGAGGAAACGCAATGAATGTTGTGCTGAAAAACATCGGAAAAAAATACGAGGGAAGAGAAGAATTCACCTTGAAAGATATCAATCTGGAAATTGAAGATCAGGAATTCTGTGTAATATTAGGGCCGTCCGGTTGCGGGAAAACCACAATGCTTCGAATGATTGCCGGACTTAATTCGATTACGGAAGGGGATTTGCTGTTCAATGATAAACGAATGAATAAGGTAGCGCCGAAGGACCGGGATATTGCCATGGTCTTTCAGTCCTATGCCTTGTATCCCCATATGACGGTTTATGAGAATATGGCCTTTTCTCTGACCATGAGAAAAGAACGGAAAAGCATTATTGATGAACGGGTTCGGGAGGCCGCAAAGGTGCTTCAGATGGAGGAGAATTTGTATGTGAAACCTTCGGATATTTCCGGTGGACAACGGCAGCGGGTAGCCCTTGGAAGAGCCATGGTTCGAAATCCCAAAGTTTTTTTAATGGACGAGCCGCTATCCAATCTGGACGCGAAACTCCGGGAGCATATGCGGGTGGAGCTGATTCGTCTGCATAAACAATTAGGAACCACCACCATTTATGTAACCCATGACCAGACGGAAGCCATGACCATGGCCAGCAAGATTGTACTGATGAACGACGGAATCGTACAACAGGTAGGCAAACCGGATGATTTGTATATGCAGCCGAAGAATTTATTTGTAGCTTCCTTTATCGGCTCCCCTTCAATGAATATCATCAAAGGAAAAATCGAAAACGGCCGCTTTGTCTCGGACAATCGTCTAATGGAGATTACTCCCACAGAGACCCATCGGAAAGGCTTGAAGGCCTATGAAGGAAAGGGGGTCTCCGCAGGAATCCGTCCGGAACGGTTCGAGTCCGGAGGGGAATACGGCGATACCTTTAATGTGAATGTGGATGTGGTGGAGATGCTTGGAAAAGAAAAGATTCTCTACGGAAAATTGGATGACGGTTACGAAATCATTATATCCACCCCCGGCCATTATCAATACCAGGGAGGCGAACGTTACTCCTTCGGCTATGATTTGGAAGCCATTCATTACTTTGACCAGGAGACCGGAGAACGAATTAATTAAACTTGTCGGATCCGGAACAATTGAAAAAATCAAGGAACAATGAGGGGGGAAGATATTGGACAGAAAAAGAGCCGTGACCATAAAAGATGTAGCCCAAAAAGCCGGAGTTTCATCCTCAACGGTCTCCAGGGTGATTTCCAAAAGCTCGAAAATAAGTCCCAAGACCACCAAAAAAGTATTAAAATGTATGGAGGAGCTGGGGTATCATCCCAATGCCATTGCCCGGTCCTTAGTCAGTCGGAAAGCGGAGACCCTTGGGGTGATTATGCCTTCCACGTCCAAAGACGCACTGCTGAATCCTTTTTTCCCCGAAGCCCTTCGGGGGATTACCCATCAGGCCTCTAAGGCGGGGTATGATATTTTACTCTCCACGAATGACAGCAAAAGTGAAGAACTGGCGGTAATCAAAAAATATATCAACAGTTCAAAAGTAGACGGTATTGTCCTGATGACCAGTGAGGTCGAGGATATTTGTGTGGAGTATTTATCCACGCTGGATTTTCCTTTTTCCATTATCGGTTCTCCGGGAAAGAACGGAGAGAAAATCAATCATGTGGACAATGATAATTATATGGCCACCTATGAGCTTACCCGGTACTTAACCAACAAAGGAAGGAAAAAAATTGCCATGATCGCCGGAGACCTGTCCCTGATGGTGACCCAAAAACGCCTGGAAGGGTATCAAAGGGCCTTGGAGGAAAGCAATTTGCAATATGAGGGAAATATGGTTTACACCGGTGGGTTTGATGAAAAAACAGGGTATGAGTACGCCTCGATTATTGCGGATTTAAAACCCATTGCCGATGCCGTGATTATTACCGACGACCTGGTGGCCTTTGCAGCGGTAAGGCTTTTTAAGCAATTGAAGTTCGATATTCCGAGGGATATTGCTGTCGCAAGTTTTAATAACAGTGTGCTGTCAAGATACTCGAATCCACCCCTTACCTCCGTGGATGTAAATGCATTAAGCCTTGGGAAAGAAGCGGTAAAGTTGCTGGTGGCTGCCATAGAAAAGGGTGAACGGGGAAATAAGGTTCTTGTTCCTCATACGATCTATAAAAGAAAATCTACGGAAGAAGATTAAAAAACCTGCTTATGCAGGTTTTTTTTATGGGAGCTGTAAAGTGTTGGGTATTCTCAACAGCCTTGGGTATAATAACAACAATGAGATTTTCTATAAAGGAGGGTGTTATTTGAAAAAGACACAGCATGTGATTGGTTCAAAGGATATTTTTTACTTTCATGAAGGAACCCATCAACGGGCCTATCAGTTTATGGGGGCTCATTTGACCGAGGAAGAAGGCAAACAGGGAGTACGCTTTACCCTATGGGCTCCGCACCCTAGAGAAGTACGGGTAATCGGTAATTTTAACAACTGGGATGGCAGACAATGCCCCATGCACCGGGTAAAGGACTCAAATATCTGGTCGGTTTTTATTGAAGGCGTTAAGGAAGGCAATTTGTATAAGTATGAAATTGTTACGGAAGAGGGGCGAGTACTGAGAAAGTCCGACCCCTTTGCCTTTTACACCGAACATCGTCCGGGGACGGCGTCTATTATCCAGGGACTTCAGCATCATCAATGGCAGGATGAAACCTGGGAAAAAGCCAAATCCAAGAAGGTGCCTTACAATAACCCCCTTTCCATCTATGAAGTGCATTTAGGTTCCTGGCGGAAGAAACATGAGGGAAAATGGCGGGTGCTTACTTACCGTGAACTGGCTGAGGAGCTCGTGGAATATGTACATACCATGGGGTATACTCATATTGAACTCCTTCCCATTATGGAACATCCCTTAGATGAATCCTGGGGCTATCAGACCACCGGCTTCTATTCAGTGACCAGCCGCTACGGAACCCCTACGGATTTAATGTATTTTATTGACCGTTGTCATCAGCGGGGAATCGGCGTTTTGCTTGACTGGGTACCGGGACATTTTTGTAAAGATGAACAGGGCCTGGCCTATTTTGACGGAAAAGCCTTGTTTGAGTATGATGATTTCTCCCGTGCCAACAACAAAGGATGGGGCACCTTGAACTTTAATTTGGGAAGACTGGAGGTTCAAAGCTATCTGATCTCCAATGCCATGTTCTGGCTCGATCAGTTTCATATTGACGGGATTCGCGTAGATGCGGTGTCCAATATGATCTACCGGGACTTTGGAAAGGATCCTGGAGAGTGGTCCTTAAACATCTATGGGGAGCGGGAGAATCTTGAAGGGATCGCCTTTTTGCAAAAATTAAATGAGGCGGTTTTTGAAAATTTCCCCGGGGCCCTGATGATGGCGGAAGAATCCACCGCATTTCCGAAAGTGACCCACCCGACAAACCATGGAGGCCTGGGCTTTAATTACAAATGGAATATGGGGTGGATGAACGACACCCTGAAGTATATGAAAAAGGACCCGGTCTACCGAAAAGCCCATCACCATAAAATGACTTTTACCATGACCTATACCTACACGGAAAATTTTATTCTTCCCTTATCCCATGACGAGGTGGTCCATTTGAAGAAACCCTTACTAGAGAAAATGCCCGGGGATGATTGGCAGAAGTTTGCAAATCTCCGAGCCTATTTCGGCTTTATGTTCGCCCATCCGGGAAAGAAACTGAGCTTTATGGGATCAGAAATCGGAGAACGTCGGGAGTGGGATCCCAAACAGTCCATCGACTGGGGGCTATTAGAAAATACCAATCATCAGCAGCTACATCAATATAAAAAGAAATTGCTTCATTTTTATAAAAGTGAACCCGCCTTGTGGGAGAAGGATCATCATCCCCAGGGATTTCAATGGATTGATGCCGATGATACGGAGCATAGTATCTATAGCTTTATTCGAAGGAGCGAAAAAGAAGAACTCATTGTAATCTGCAACTTCACACCGGTGGTACGGGACGGCTACACGGTAAAACTTCCGAAAGAGGGACAATACGAAGAGGTTCTAAACAGCGACTGGGAAGCCTACGGCGGGTCCGGAGTGAAAAATGAGGGGACTTACCGATCGGAAAAGATCAGCGGAGAAGAATTCTGGGAGGCGAAGATTCAAATTACCCTTCCCCCTTTGGGAACCATTTTTTTAAAAAGAATTGATCGCTCCAGCAGTTAAAAAAACAAACAATAATACGGAGGTGTCCATATGGGAAAAGAAGTAGTAGCCATGCTATTGGCAGGAGGCCGGGGAACAAGGCTGGGCCAATTAACTGACGACATTGCAAAGCCAGCGGTACCCTTTGGCGGGAAATACCGAATTATCGATTTTACCTTGAGCAACTGCTCAAACTCCGGGATCCATACTGTCGGAGTCTTAACCCAGTACCGGCCGATGACCTTAAACAGCTATATCGGCATCGGAAGTTCCTGGGATCTGGATAAAACCATGGATGAAGTCGGGGACGGGGTTACCATTCTTCCCCCTTATATTAATAAGGATGGAGGACAATGGTATTCCGGTACCGCAAATTCCATATTCCAAAACATTGAATACATTGATCAGCATGATCCTGAACATGTGTTGATTCTGTCAGGAGACCATATCTACCGGATGAACTATCAGGGACTTATTGATCACCATAAAAAAATGCATGCGGATGCAACCATATCCGTTCTCAGGGTGCCCTGGGATGAGGCCAGCCGTTTCGGCATTATGAATACCGATGAGGAAGGGCGAATTGTGGAGTTTCAGGAAAAGCCGGAAGAGCCGAAAAATAATCAGGCTTCCATGGGAATTTATGTGTTCGATTGGAAAGTACTGCGGCAACAGTTAATCGAAGATGATCGAAAGGAAGACTCTTCCCATGACTTCGGAAAGGATATCATTCCTCAACTTTTAAAGAAAAAGAAAAAGCTCTATGCCTATAACTTCAGCGGTTACTGGAAAGATGTGGGTACCGTAAAGAGTTACTGGGAA
>JBEPWR010000084.1:0-6682 GCA_041642335.1 Eubacteriales bacterium | reverse complement strand
TCATGCCTCCAATCAACCCCGACTCCAATCGGGTTGTATTTCGCTGTCATTATTATATCATGAGAGTAAGGAAAATTCTAAAAAAATCATTAGGAGGAGTTATAATGAAAAAGTTTAAAATTTCAATGTCCCTGCTGGTACTGACAACCCTTCTGTTATTCAGTGGGGGCCAAGCCTTCGCAGATAATGATATTACTCCGGATGGTGAAAAAGACATCCCGGCGGTTTTTTCCTATGGCGATGAGGTTAGCCCGGAGGGAGAGAAAGATATTCCCGCGGTTTTTTAGGGGTTGCTGTATTATTTACTGGATGAAATTTACTAGATGAACAGGAAGGAAGGAGATTTCATGGGATTTATCATAGATGAACATGAGCGTAGGTTCCGAGGAATTTACACAAGACTAATCAGTACGGATAACGGACCAATCCCGGGGAATGTTTTTTCTTCAATCACAAAGGGTTATAACGGGGAAGAGGAGACCTTGGCGGAGTACCGGGAGATTATGAGCGGAGATGCATTGGGAATTTATGGAAAACAAATTGACAGTAAAAAGGGTGTTGGGAATTTGATTTTAGAGCATACCTTGGAAACGGTAAAAAGCCGTTTTGAGGATCAGGAAAAGCATATGGAGCAGGTGGAACGCTATAGTGTTGCTATGGGTAAGGTATTACACGTAACCGGTGATGATCTCAAGGATCTGGCGTATGCGGCAAAACTGCATGATATCGGCAAGGCTTTTATCGAACCGGAGATTATCAATCAACCGAGAAAGCTTAGCAAAGAGGAAATGGAAGAGGTGAAGAAACATCCGGAAATCGGATACTGGCTTCTGAAGGCGGACAAACAGTATCGGAGACTCGCAGAGTATGTACGCTATCATCATGAACGTTGGGATGGTCTTGGATATCCGGGGGGATTAAAGGGCGGAGAAATACCACTGTTTTCAAGAATCATTGCCGTGGCTGATGCCTATGATGCGATGACGACGGACCGGGTGTACCAGAAAACGAAAAGCCGGGAAGAGGCTGTGCGGGAAATCATTGAGAACTCCGGCAGTCAGTTTGATCCGAAAATTGCAAAGATCTTTGTCGAGAAGGTGCTCTTAAGCCTTCCGGTACGGGCTACTTAGCGTTTGCTAACAAGAGGCTCCCTTTATCGGGGGCTTTTTTTTATGGGCAGACAGGGGGCAGACAGGGGGACGGAGTATTTGTCTGGTTCACCAGACAAATACTCCGTCCCCCTGTCTGCCCTCGTCCCTCTGTCTGCTTTTTCAATCCTAGTTGACAGGAAGCAAATATCGGGGTATAATTTAGTTAATCAAACTAACTAAAAACTAAGAAAACCTGGGAGATGATCCAATGAAGAAGAAAAGAGTTATGGCAGCGGAGGAGATCGGGATGTTTTGTCGGTTGCAAATGCATATGAAAAAAGATCTGCCGATTCGATCCAGCGAGATGGGGGTATTAATATATGTACAGAAACAACCGGAAGCGGTAACGCCGCTGCTGATCAGCAAATTCTTTCAAATTGCAAAGCCTTCAGTGACGGGGATGATCAATGAGCTGGTTCGAAAAAACTACCTTATGAAAGTTCCCTCGGAGACCGATAAAAGAAGCTATACCGTGGCCATCACCGATAAGGGGAAGGCTTTGGTGGAATCCACCCAGGATGAATATTTCAAATCCATTGAAGTACTGCGAGAAAAAATGGGGGAAGCGGATTTTGAACAGTTTCTTAGGCTGATGGAGCAGGCGAATGACATTTTGAAAGGGGAGAAAAACCAATGAAGATCCTGGTTACCGGAGCCACGGGAAATGTGGGAAAGTATGTGGTTGAAGAATTAGGAAAGATGGGGGAAAGCGTGGTTGCAGCGGGCACCAGGGTGGAAAAAATCCGACGGTTGTTCGGTGAGACGGTAGAGGCGGTACGGTTCGACTTTGAGGACCCGAAAACCTTTGACTCCGCCCTGGAAGGAGTGGACCGGGTATTTTTAATGCGGCCGCCCCATCTGGGAAAGCCCGAGGATCTGTATCCCTTTATTGATGCGATGAAAGCCCGGGATATCAAGCTGGTCAGTTTTTTATCCTTAATGGGCGTGGAAAAAAACACGATCCCGCCCCATCATAAGATCGAGAAGTACATTGAGGAGCGGGAGATTCCCTATGCCCACGTACGACCGGGATTTTTTATGCAGAATGTATCGGGGATCCATGCCGAGGAAATCAAAAAGAATGATGAGATATTCATTCCCGCAGGAAAGAGTAAAACGAGCTTTATTGATGCGGCGGATATCGGCCTTTCTGTCGCCACGCTGCTACATGAAGGGGATCGATACAAAAATACCAACCATACCATCACAGGACCTGAGTCCCTGGATTACTACGAAGTTGCAGAGATTTTAAGCGAGGTTACCGGGAAGGATATCACCTATAAAAATCCCGGATTCCTAAAGTACCGAAACTACTACATTAAGAAACGGGGCCTTGATAAAAAATACGTCAATGTGACCCTTGCCCTGTATTTCATGACCCGAATGGGTACCGCGAAGAAGGTGACGGAGGAATTTCAAAGACTCACCGGAAAAAACCCCCGAAATTTCCGGGAATTTGCGGTGGAGAACATGGACCGTTTTATTTAAAAGTGAGGGGAATTATTTATTTGGAAAATAGCAAACCATAAAGGAGGCGAAAAGAAATGAATTTTAAAAAAGACATACTGCCGATTGTTAAAAAGTATCCCTTAGTGTTCAAACGAAAGGTTCAGGAAGTAGAGGACATTTACACCTTTTATTTTGATGCGGGGAAGTCCATTGATTGGGAGGCGGGTCAGCACGGCATCTTCTTAATGAAATTTACCCAGGCGAAAAAACCCTTCAGAGTCTTCAGTCTAGCATCCATTCCCTCCGAGGGGCATATCGAGATCTCCACGAAAGTTGGGGAAAAACCCAGCGAATTCAAGCAGGTACTGTTGGATCTTGAACCGGGGGATAAAATCTCCATGAGAGGTCCTGTCGGACCCTTTTACGTGGACGAGGAAAAGCCGCGGCTCTTTATCGCAGGGGGCATCGGAATCACCCCCTACAGGGCGATCATCAGGGATCTGCGTATTAACAACAAGAAGCTCGATAAGGAAACCCGATTACTGTATCTTGACAGCAATGAGGCCTTTATCTACGGGGAGGAACTGGGAGAAGCAGAAAAAACCGAAGGCATCAGCATACATTACTTAAGGAAGCGGGAGCAGTTATATGAGGAAATTGACCGTTTTATTGACAAGTACCAGAACGACGGCGTCTACTTTGTTGCCGGACCGAAGCCGATGACCAAAGGGATTGAAAAAGCCTTGAAAGATAAGGGAATCGACGGGAAAAATATTAAAATCGACGGCTTTATCGGATACTAAAGATCAACGAGGGAAGGATCAGTGGGGGTGGTAAAAAATGCATCCGGTGAAGGACTACTTGCCGATTCTAAATAGTTATCAGTTATCATTGAAAAACAAGATTCATGAAGCGGGGGATTATTATACCTTTATCTTCGATACGAACAGGGCCCTTCGCTGGAAGGCCGGACAGCACGGGATCTTTATCATGAAAGACCGGAAGGTGAAAAAGCCCTACCGGACATTCAGTATCGCATCGGTCCCCTCCGAGGGACAGATCATGATCTCCACAAACATCAATAAAAATCCCAGTGAGTTCAAACAGGCCCTACTGGCATTTCAACCGGGAATGACCATCACGATGCGGGGTCCCATCGGCTCTTTTGATATGAAAAAAGGAAAACCCCTGCTTTTTATAGCGCTCAGTACCGGCATTACGCCCTATAGAGCCTTCCTAAAGCATCTTCGTTTACATGAAGACCCTCATGGATCGGAAATCCAACTGCTTTATATGGATCGGGATGAAGCGTTTTTTTATACCGACGAATTAGATAAAGCCCAAAAGAGTATCGGACTTCCCCTCCATTATGCAGCTGATTTTAAAAGCTTAAGGGAGTTGATGGAACCTTTCATAGTGCGGTATCATAACGATGGACTGTACTATATTGCGGGACCCAAATCCATGACCAGGGACGTGGAAAGAGGCTTAAAGGAAAAAGGGATAAAGAGAAAAAATATCCGGATCGACAAACTGATCGGCTACTGATACGAAGGAGTTCGAGAATCTATAGGACGTGATACCATGAACGGAGAGCGCAGTAATAGGCAAGGAAGAAGAAGGGAACTGGCCCCCTGCGGGGTCTTTTGTGGCGCCTGTCCTTCCTATAATAAGACTTGTCTCGGTTGCGCATCAGAACGGAAAGATCAAAAGCGAACCAGTAAATGGGGATGCAAAATAAGAAAATGCTGTTATGATACGAACAAGATGACTTACTGTATCGAATGTGATCAGTTTCCCTGTGTAAAGCTTAAGAAGAAACTCTTGGACACCCACAGAGGCGATCACAGATTTCGCTACCGCCATGAAATACCGGAAGTATTTGTAAAGATGCGGGAGTTGGGGATAGAGGAGTATCATGAATATCAGAAAAAACGATGGACCTGCCCCGATTGCGGTGGTAGGATTCTGTTTTATCATTACGAGTGCAGTAAATGCGGAAAAAATATGACGGTCTAGAGGAGGGAGCTCATGAATAGTAAAAAAATGGTTGGCGAAAAAGCCGCGGACTTGGTTGAAGAGGGTATGACTGTCGGACTTGGTACCGGTTCAACCGCCCACTGGGCGATTAGGAAACTTGGAGAACGGGTAAAAGAAGGACTGGGAATCACCGCGATTGCAACCTCAAAGGAATCGGAAAGCCTGGCAAAAGAATTAAAGATTCCGCTGGTATCCTTTGGTGAAATCGATCAGATTGATCTTACCATCGACGGAGCCGATGAAGTGGATCCAAATCTCAATCTTATTAAAGGTGGCGGCGGCGCACTGCTGAGAGAAAAGATTATCGCAGCCGCCAGTGAAAAAGTAATTATTATTGTGGATGAGACGAAACTGGTAAAACAGTTCGGCGCCTTTCCGCTCCCTGTGGAAGTCGTACCATTCGGGGTGGAGAGCACCAAAGCGAAAGTTGAGAAGCTGGGTTTTACCGCTAAAATACGAATGACTGAGGAGAATAATCGATTCATTACCGACAATGGAAACCTTATTTTGGACTGTGCCTTTGATAGGATTGAAAATCCGGAGAAGATCAGTCAGGATCTTAATGGCATCCCCGGAGTCGTGGAAAACGGACTGTTTATTCAATTGGCAAGTACCGTTTATGTCGGGTACGGTAATGGAGAGATCAAGAGCTTTGATTAGACAAGGAGACAGGGACCTGTCAGACAAGGGGACAGGGACCTGTCTGCTTACCTTTGCCCATGGATTTGAAGAGGACCAGATACTTTTGTAAAAATCACAAGGAGGAATACATATGATTACTGAGCTGAAAAAGGAAGAATTTCAGAGAATTTCCCCGCTGTTAGCGGGAGAGTACATTAATCTAGAGATCAAATCCGTTGCCGAGGGATACAGTCCCGGCTGGATTTTTGTGGATGATCCGGC
Source organism: Eubacteriales bacterium (assembly GCA_041642335.1). Taxonomy (GTDB): domain Bacteria; phylum Bacillota; class Clostridia; order Peptostreptococcales; family T1SED10-28; genus Isachenkonia. The sequence goes on along the minus strand of JBEPWR010000084.1, from coordinate 1,139 downwards.
GGCTCCAAGAACCGCCATGGTCTGGTCAAGAGGGATCGAAGGCTTTTATTTTGTTGGTGATGCGGAGAATCCTGCATTCACGGAGCACATAGACCGGTTTATTGATGAGGAAATCTTTCCCCGGGCAAAAGCACTGGGACTAGAGCACTTTGAGTTTAGCGGGACCAGCCGGGCGTGGGATGAGCGTTTTGAGAGGATTTTTAAGCATCGAAATCCTAAGAAATCCAAGCAATTTGTTTATCGGCATCGAAATCTCAACGATCTTTCGTTGGATCACGGAGAACCGGAGAAGGTCTACAGCCTAAAAGAAATCAGCGAAAATTTGTTAAGAAGTGATCAGCACAACTCGCAATTAGTGAAAGAGACCATAGAGGACTGGTGGGAATCCACCGAGGACTTTTTCAAGTATGGGGCAGGATTTGCCATCTTCCATAGCAATACTGCGGTCTGTGTCTGCAGCACAAGTTTCAGGAATGATCAATCCATGGAATCACATATTATAACCGCCGAAAATCATCGAAAGAAGGGGCTAGCTACTGTTGCGGTCAGTGCGTTTTTAAACTATTGCAAAGAACAGGAGTACATACCCTACTGGGACTGTATGGAGGAAAACCATGGTTCAAGGGCTTTAGCGAAGAAGTTCGGGTATACGAAGGAATTCGAATATTTCCTGTATTGTTTTTAACCGATTACACCCGGAGACCTTACGTCAAGGCTTTGGGTGTTTTTTTTATTGTGAAAAGACCCGCTAGGAAATGCGTAGAAGCTTCCTTTGCAATGATCTCTGGGAAATACAAAGAATTTTAGAAAAATTATAATTATTTTATGGTAAGGGGGTAGGCTACGTGGTAAAATAAAGAAGCTAGGACAAGGACCAGACAAAGTCCCTGTCCCCTTGTCTGACAAGTCTTAACTGGGAATTGAGGTGATCAGGTTGAAGAACAAAAATATAGAGATCGTGATCGAGGAGATAACCTTTACGAATCAGAAGATTCTGGACTTGCTGCTGCTGGCGGATCCTTCCAAGAAAAACATCGATGAATATACGGCTCGGGGGAAGATGTTTGTCGCCTATCAGTCGGAGGAGATTGTCGGGGTATATGTGCTGATCAAAACACGGCCGGGAACCATGGAGATCG
>JBEPWR010000083.1:0-6695 GCA_041642335.1 Eubacteriales bacterium | reverse complement strand
TGTTCATTCCCTTTCCGATGTATTCAGTACGTTCATTGTTATGATCGGTATCAGAATGTCAAATAAAGCTGCGGATACAGGACATCCCTACGGGCATGAACGATTTGAATCCGTAGCGGCGATTATTTTAGCGGTGATTCTTGCTTTGGTTGGCGTCGGTATCGGTTACTCCGGGGTTCAATCGATCATTACCGGAGAATATCAGGACATGAGTGTGCCCGGCAGACTGGCTCTTACGGCTGCAGGTCTTTCGATTCTGGTAAAAGAATTGATGTATCGGTACACCAAAACTGCAGCGAAAAAAATCAACTCCGGCGCATTAATGGCGGATGCATGGCATCACCGTTCGGATGCTCTTTCTTCTATCGGAAGTTTAATCGGCGTGCTCGGATCAAGAATTGGGTTCCCGGTTATGGACGCTGTAGCTGCCATTGTGATTTGTTTTTTTGTCGGTAAAGTGGCGGTATCAATTTTTATAGACGCTGTGGGAAAAATGACGGATCGAGCATGTGATGATTCCATGGTAGAGGAAATGAAAAAAATCATTTTAGCTCAGGAAGGGGTGCGGGGGATTGATCAAATAAAGACCAGACAATTCGGTGATCGAGTTTATGTAGATGTGGAGATTCGGGCAGACGGCCAGGAAACCCTATCATCCACGCATCATTTAGCTCATCAGGTACATGACGCCATTGAGGAAGGTTTCGAAAATGTAAAACACTGTATGGTTCATGTAAACCCGGAGGAGTAATCATCGTTTGCAAACACAAAAAAAGACCACCGGAGATAGTCAAGAATGATCTCTGGTGGTGCTTTTTTATTCGTGTTTTTCGGTTTTTTTCGGCTTTTCAGCGAGCTTTACTCCTAGAAAAACGCCGGTGGGAGTGGCAATTAAAAGGCCGAGTGCCGCGCCGATGTATGTGCCCAGTTCATAACCGGTTAATCTGGGATAGTTTGAAAATTCCAGCCAACCAAAGAAGGTTCCTCCAATAACCATGCCGAGGTATGCTCCACCGAGCACCCCGAGGATCAGTCCGAGAATTCCACCGAGGACTGCAAATCCCAGTTTCTTATTCATCTTTGATACAGCTCCTTTATCTCTTTCCTTATCTTTATATTAGCACGATCCATACAAAATCTCAATGTATTTTTATACAAAAGGAGAATAATCTGATAAATTACAAAAACTGAATAAATGAATATGTTCATTAACAACGAGAAATATAGATAAGTAATTAATATGCAATATTATAAAATTTTATTGGTAGTAAAGAGAAAATAGTAGTATAATAAGAACAGGTTAGTTAATTTATTAACATTGTTTGAGCAACGAGGGTTTAAGGTAGTTCAAATTACAAAGGAGGGTGATTTAAATGGAAAAGCAGCAAAAAGGTATTACCCGTAAAGATTTCTTAAAAGGGATGGGGACAACCATCGCTGGCGTAACGGTTCTCGGTGGCATGGGCTCGGTTTTAGCCGGATGTGAAGATTCGGCCGTGGTGGACACTGCCAACGCATCCAGTCCGGAATGGCCATTCCCCTATCAGAAGCTGGACGGGGAGAAGGTTGCAGAGCGGGCTTATAATGCTTACAAAGAAAAAGGCGGATGAGGGGTTGCAGTATCCGAAGGTTTCTTCGGAACATTAGCGGATGAAGTCGGTTATCCTTTCAACCAGATACCACCGGAGGCTTTTACCGGAGCGGCGGGGGGATATTCCTTGCAGTTCAGTTTATGTGGTTCTTTAGGGGTTGCAGCTGCCTGTATTGGAACCGTAACTGATGTTGAGACGCAAAAAGAGTTAATTACGGAACTTTTCAAATGGTATAAGGATCACCCTTTTCCACAATACCAGCCGGCTGAAATGGATTTGACAACAAGTGTTGCAGAGAGTGAACTGTGCCAAAATTCCGTAGAGAAATTTATGGAAGCTCAAGGCTGTGAGTTTGGTGATGCCGAAAGAAAAGAGCGTTGCGCCGGCGTTGCAGCAGAAATTGCTAGAAAAACTGTAGAATTATTAAATGAAACCGTATAATTTAAGAAATACTTAGTAGCAAAGTAAACCGCTTAAGGGTTCAGATCTCTAATTGAGCCCTTGAGCGGTTTTTTATGTTCGTTTTTTGTAAAGGATAACTTTTATTTTTCTACAATACCTGTAGTTTGCAAAAAAACGGAATTATTAATTCGTTCGCTTCTGGTATGATGCAGGGTTTCACCATCAAACTCGAATTCATAGAAATAGGCCATCGGATTTTCAAGGCATTTAAAATCCACTATAAAAGTATGGTCATCTTCCCAGTAGCCTCGGAGCATTGCCTGGCTGTCCACCTGCTTATCATACAGAAAGTCGTCGATTTGATTGCTTCGATAAATATGATCAAGTCCAATGGTCAGCAAAGATTCTCCAAGTCCCTGACGATGCCAAATTATTTGAGCTTCATTTTCTGAGCTGAACTCAAAGGTAAAGGACTCCTCATTATCCATCTGATAGGTGTTGCCGGAAATGCCTGCTGCTGTGTCCGGAATGAGGATTTCCCCGGCAGTTTCCTGGGGACTGCCCATTTCCTCAATAGTATTTTGCAGTTCGGTCAGAGCTTCAGGGTTTTCATCAATCCCCTCATCATCCACAACCGCGGTTAAAATCTGATTTTTCGTTAAGGAGTTCAACATACCGAAATGTCTATTGCCGATGCCGCTGGTGACCACAACGATCATGTTCTCCTCCGGTAAAACCGCAAGATACTGACCACCGGCCCCACTGCCCACATATCCGTCAAAATCCGTGATCCACCAGGAATATCCGTAATCATTTCCCTCCACATGAATCTGGGTGGCTGCATCAACCCAGCTTTCGGGAATAATCTGCTCGCCTTCCCAAGAGCCCTGTTGTAAATATAAGCACCCGAATTTTGCCATGTCTACAGGCTTCATAAACATCTTGTCTCCTCCGACGTTATAGCCCTGCTTGTCGACAGGCCACTGTACATCGGTAATGTTTAGGGGGTTGAAAATTCGTTCTTCGGCATATTCTAAAGTAGACTGTCCGGTAGTCTCCTCTATTATAACCGATAGGATGTGGGTGGCGCCGGAATTATATTCAAATGCTTCTCCCGGTTCATTTGCCATTTCGCTTTGCAGGGCATAGAGAAGCTGATTGTCGCTCTCATACATCGATCGGGAGGCATCGGAGTCCCAATGGAAACCGACCTGCATGGTTAGGAGATCTTCTATGGTGATCTCCTGGATTCTCTCATCCATCCTGTCCGTGTCCACCTCCGGCAGCAGCTCCATCATTTTTTGATCCACACTGTCAATATAACCATCCTCAATAGCAAGACCCACAAGGGTGGAGACCACATTTTTGGTGATGGAATGAATCATATGGGGTGCATCGCTTTGGTAGGGATAAATATTTGATTCCAGCACCAGGTGACCGTTTCGTATAACAAGCAAGCTATGTATATCCATATTGGTTTCGGATATCCGTTCGATCATTTGTAATAATGCTTGGGAGTCCATTCCCTGTGCCTCCGGTGACGAAGTGGGCCAGGAGTCTTCCAGCTGAGCATCTGCGGTAGTACGGTCTTCGCATGCAGAGAAGGTGAAACTGAAAAAAAGAATGATTACGATCAAAAACGATTTTGTAAAATGAGATTTCATAAATAAATAGCCTCCTAAAATATATTTAACGTCCTGATAAACAGCATTTTCCTATTTGGTATGGAATTAAAAAGCGCTGCTTTGTAGTAAGTATAGTGTAAATGTATAGTTCGAGTAACCGTCGTAAGTAGATTAGTAAATCCTCCTTAAGAGGGTTCCTTGCTCCGCCTTAGGTCGGAGGATGTTTGGGAAAACAGGTCTTACCGATCCTCAGAATATACCCCTTACTAATTTTGCGGTCAACCATAAAGGGACAATCGCACTTTTGATTGATTTTCCGTGTGGTTTTTTTCTTGTTACGGTTCAATGGGTCGGATAGCATGGGTTTTAATTTTGAAGTTTTTTGCTTGAGACAAACGATTTACATAAAAACCCAATACAATGTATTTCGAATAGAAAAAATATTATAAAATCCTTTGGTTTCAAGTATTACAAGATTCGACTTGAAAATTATTGGTGGAGATGTTATTATTTTTACTTGTGGTTTTCCGGGGTAGAAAAAACGATGTTTGGAAACTGCTTTTTCCGGTATATTAGAATAACAAGAAAAATTTTAAGGAGGGGAAAGGTGTGCAAGGGGAACGAATAAAAAAAGTACTTAAGGTCATGAAGAAAGAGAACATGGGTCGGCTGATTATTTCCGATGCTCCATCAATTTATTATTTGACGGACCAATGGATTCACTCCCAGGAAAGGATGCTGGCCCTGGTAATAGGCCCTGGTAAAGAGCCGAAGCTGATTGTTAACGAACTATTTCCGCTAAGGGAGGATCCGGAGCTGACAGTGGTAAAGTATAAGGACTCGGATAACCCTATTAAGATTTTGGCAGATTGTGTACAGGATGTACAGACCATCGGAGTTGATAAAAACTGGCCTTCCCGTTTTTTGATTGCGCTTATGAAAGCATGTCCGAAGCTGAGCATTGAGAACGGATCCTACATTGTGGATCAGATCCGGATGGTCAAGGAACCTGGAGAGATTGAAAAGATGAAAACCGCATCGGCCATCAACGATGAAGCGATGAAAAAACTTATTGAAGAGATCCCGAGAGGATATACGGAAAAACAGGCGACCCGGCGTTTGGGAGAAATTTACGAAGAACTGGGAGCCGACGGATTTTCCTTTGATCCCATTGTGGCCTATGGAAAAAACGGCGCAAACCCTCACCATACACCCGGCGATGACCGGCTGAAAGAGGGGAACAGCATACTGATTGATATTGGATGCTACAAGGACTCCTACGCTTCGGATATGACCCGGACCGTATTTTATACGGAAATGTCCGAAAAGCAGGAAGAGATTTACCGAATTGTTCAACAGGCCAATCAGGCGGCAATCCAGGAAGTTCGTCCCGGCATCAAATTTTCAGCTATTGATCGGGCCGCCCGGGATTATATCGAAAAGAAGGGTTACGGAGAGTATTTCACTCATCGGACAGGTCATTCCATCGGTATTGAGGTTCACGAATACGGGGACGTATCGGCTTCCAATTCGGAAACAATTCAAGCGGGAATGATATTTTCCATCGAACCGGGAATATATCTGCCGGGAAACTTTGGCGTTCGCATTGAAGATCTGGTGCGGGTTACCGCTACGGGTGCAGAGGTGCTGAACCATGTAACAAAGGACCCTGTGATTATAGGATAGGTTAGAGCCGCTTAAAACAAATGCAAAATAAAATTAGAAATTACACACTTTAGGAGGAGACGTAATGGAACTCGAACATAATCCAGCAATGCTGGTATTTTTAGGAATTTATTTTTTGGTGATTATCGGAATTGGACTGCATTACTCGAAAAAAGTTAAAGACAGTCAGGACTTCATGCTGGCGGGCAGAACCTTAGGACCGGTAGTATTAATGGGAACCCTGATTGCTACATGGGTAGGAAGCGGAACGGTAACCGGTGGAGGAAACTCCATTGCCTATGACTTCGGTCTCTGGCCCGCTATTTTATTCGGACTGACCAGTCTGATCGGAGTCGGAATCCTCTATGTTATTGCACCGAAAATCCGGGCAGCGGGAAAATATACGATTGCGGAAGCCATGGAAGACCGGTATGGTAAAGGGGCAAAGATCCTGGCAAGCGGCATTATCATTCTTGCATTTGTCGGAATTGTATCCTATCAGTTTACCGGTCTTGGAATGGTACTGAATGTGACTACAGGAATGTCGGTGGAAGCAGGTACGATTATTGCGGCAGCATTAATTATTTTCCTTGCCACCATAGGGGGATTGATGTCGGTTGCGCCGACGGATGCCCTTAGTGCTTTTTTAATCCTTTTCGGTATTATCATCGGGGTTCCTGTGGCCATTGGAACCGCCGGAGGTTGGAGTAATGTTGTAGCGGAAGTGCCGGCATCTAGTCTAAAGCCCTTGGGGGATTTATCCTTTATGCAGTTTATCGGTCTGGTGATCCCTACCTTGTTTTTGTTACTGGGGGATCAGAATATGTATCAACGTCTGGCATCCTCAAAAGGGGATTCGGAGACAAAACTTGGAACCATCGGCTGGGGAATCGGCCTTGTGGTAATTTATCCCGCTATTGCAATCATTGCCTTTACTGCCCGGGTTAATTTTCCGGATATTGCCGCAGGACAGGCATTAATTGCCACCACCACCATTATGCCCTTAGCGGTGGGAGGTTTACTCCTTGCTGCGATTACCGCATTTATTATCACAACCGGAAGTTCTTATTTACTGTCGGCAGCGACAAATATTACCATGGATATTTACGGAAATTATATTAAACCGAATGCCACCAGCAAAGAGAAACTGGTCTTCACAAGAATTATGATCCCGATTATTGGAGTGTTGGCATATGTGCTGATTCAGTACTTTCCATCAATATTAGCTGCACAAATGTATGCTTATACGGTATACGCCGCAGGGATTACTCCGGCAATTCTAGCTGTGTTTTTATGGAACAAGCGGGTGACCAAAGCCGGAGGACTTTCTTCCATGATTGCCGGTGTGGTTGTCACATTGATAGTGGAATTTGGAAATCTGATTCCTTATGATGCCGCTGTGGTTTCCGTA
>JBEPWR010000082.1:0-6726 GCA_041642335.1 Eubacteriales bacterium | reverse complement strand
TTCGGCTCCTCCACCATTACCGGTTGGAAGCGCCGCTCCAGTGCCGCATCCTTTTCAATATGCTTTCGATATTCTTCCAAGGTGGTGGCTCCAATGATTTGGATTTCCCCCTTGGCCAGGGAAGGCTTTAAAATATTTGCCGCGTTCATCACACCGCCGTGGACTTCTCCGGCACCCATGATGTTATGCACTTCATCAATCACAAGGATCACATTTCCCAAATCATTGGCTTCCTTAACGATGGACTTCATCCGGCCTTCAAACTGTCCCCGGAACTGGGTTCCGGCTACAATGGCAGTTAAATCCAGCAGGTAGATTTCCGTATTGAAAAGCTTTGCCGGCACCTGTTTTTCCGCAATGCGTACGGACAGTCCTTCCGCGATCGCGGTTTTCCCTACCCCCGGCTCTCCGATTAAAATAGGGTTGTTCTTATTTCTACGATTGAGGATCTGTACCACCCGGTCGATTTCCCGGTGTCTGCCGATGATCCGGTCGACTTTACCTTCATTCGCCCGATCCGTCAGATTGGTTCCGTAAAGATCCAGAAATTTTTTCTTTTTCTTAAAGGGATTTCCCATGGTTTTTTCCTTGTTTTTCGGTCCGCCCTGGGAATAGTCCTGTCCCTTCGGGGAATCGGAGAATGTTTTTTTTGCTTCTCCGGATTTTTCTTCCCTGCCCTTTGAGGCTTCCCCTTTATCGGACTTCGGCTTGTTTGCCTCATTTAATAATTTCATAAAAGGATTCTTTCCGTCTTCACTGTCCGGTTCGTCGCCTTCCTCAAGGGTATCGAACATATCGTTCATCTGTTCAATTAGGCCCTCAACCTCGTCTTCACTCATACCGGTCTGCTCCATAATCTGGTCTACGATGGGAAGTCCCATTTTTTTTGCACAGGGGATACAAAGACCCTTCATTCCGGAATCTTTTTCCTTCATATCCGCGGCAAAAATGACCGCCACATTTTTTTTACATACTGAACATTTTTTCAAGTTGATCATCTCCATAGTTATCAAAATAGTTATATACGCATTATCGATCTTAATAATCGGTAATTCTGCTAATTGTTGAAACTTCTCTGCTCCTTACTTCTATTATAACAAATTTGTCAATTCTTTAAACTATGCTTCCTATTATATCTACCCAAATAAAAAAATTCTACCAGCTCTGGTAGAATTTTTTGTAGTTTTCTTAAATCATGCCTGTATTAAGGGGCCGATATTCAAGATCCTTAGTTGCTCTTTTTTCCGTAGCTCTTTCGGCTGGGTCGTCGTCCGCCACGATTTGAAGGTCGACCTTTTTTGGACTGATTTCGATTATGGGGCTTTTTGGAACGCATAGGCGATTCCGCCGTAAGCACATTTTCCACTTTTTTCGGTCCTTTGGTGGATAATTTCAGTGCCATGGCCAAAACCGTTTCCGCATCATATCGCTCCAAGAGTTCCCGGGCAACTTTTCTTGCTTCCAGTAAATCCGTATCTTCGATTTGATCCGCGATTTTTTCCGCCGTCACTTCAAAACCTTTTTTCGTTAACTGATCCATGCTCGGCATCAATTCCTTAACCACTTCTTTGTTGGTCTTTTCTTCGATCCGGGCTAAGAGTTCCATTTCCTTAGGGGTTACGAAGGTAAAGGCTATTCCGGTTTTCCCGGCCCTTCCTGTTCTTCCCACCCGGTGTACATAACTCTCGGTATCCTGAGGCAAGTCGAAGTTAAAGACATGGGTAACGCCGGTTACGTCCAGACCTCTAGCGGCAACGTCCGTTGCAATTAAGAGTTCAATTTTATTCTGACGGAATCGCTGAAGCACTTTGCTTCGTTTTTCCTGGCGCATATCCCCATGAAGGCCTTCCGCTTTAAATCCGTTGTTTCTAAGCGCTTCCGTTAATTCATCCACCCGTCTTTTCGTCCGTCCGAAAATAATCGCGGATTCCGGTTGATGCTTTGTCAAGAGGGTGCAAAGAGCGTTCAGTTTCTCCGCTTCTTTGACTTTTACATAACGTTGTTCTATTGTATCCACAGTCATCCCTTTGGATTTCACAGCGATGGACTTGGGGTTATTCATAAATCGTTCACCGATTTTTTTCAATCGATTCGGCATGGTTGCTGAGAATAACATGGTTTGACGCTCCGTCGGCAGTTCCTTGAAGATGGTTTCAATATCCTCAATAAAGCCCATGTTTAACATCTCGTCCCCTTCATCAAGAATAACTACGGACATATCATCCAGACGAATGGTTTTTCGTCGCATGTGGTCCATAAATCTTCCCGGGGTCGCCACAATAATTTCCGGCTTTCTTTTTAATGCTTTAATTTGTCGATCGATCGGCTCTCCTCCGTAAATCGCCAAGGCGTTTACGCTTTTGAACTGGCTCAATCGGTTGATTTCCGTTGCAACTTGAATGGCAAGCTCTCTAGTGGGAGCTAAGACCATGGCCTGGGGATGTTTTTTATCCGGAACCATTTTTTCAATGGTGGGAATCCCGAAGGCTGCGGTTTTTCCCGTACCGGTTTGGGCCTGCCCAATAATGTCTCGGTCCAGTTTTGCATGGGGTATTACCTGACTTTGAATCTCCGTAGGCTCTACAATCCCCATTTTGTCTAATGCATGTAAAATCTTCTCATCTACCATAAATTCTTTAAAATTACTCAATTAATCATTCTCCTTTGTTTTTTGATTTTCCACTTTCCTAGACGGTACTAAAGAAGGACACCGTCATTTATGCGCCCTTCCATACATCTAATCAATAGGGAAAAATCACCAACTAAAAGAGATTTATCATGTCGACTCACGCCGCTTATTATCCCGAAAATATACTTTCCCATTCGGTTCCTATTGACTATAAAGTTCCGTCACCATCTCGGCGTTTCACGCCATAAAAAAAGGCAATTCCTTTAATATTAAAGGAATTGGCCTTTAAGGTCTGTCATTTGTAAATAATTATTTTAATAGAATAAAATATCTAGTGATTACAAACGATTTTGCTTGTCCTAATTACAGCTTAGTTACGTTAGCTGCTTGTGGACCTCTGTCGCCTTCAACGATTTCGAATTCAACTTCTTGACCTTCTTCTAAAGTCTTGAATCCTTCGGATTGAATTGCTGAGAAGTGTACGAATACGTCGTCTCCTTCTTCTCTTTCGATAAATCCAAATCCTTTTTCTGAGTTAAACCATTTTACTTTTCCTGTCAAATTAATGACCTCCTCTAAATTAAATTCTAAAGCATCATGCAGAAAACGTTTTTAAATCCTAAAACTGAAGTATCTCATTTAGAGTAAGGCTTCTAAAAACTGTTTTTCCTCTATCTGCTTTAACTATTACATCATACCACAGGTAAAAAAAAAAAGAAACCCCTTTTTTCCATTTATTTTAATTTTTCTTAGACTTTTGTTACTTTTTTTATCATTTTCATTATTCTGAATCCCCAGAAATCTCTTAGCTAAAGGCATCAACCATGAAAAAGCTCCTATGCTCAGGAGCTTTTTCGGTTTCCGCTCTTTATTTTCCTGCTTTCTATTCTCCTACTTCTTTGCTTTTCTCTTCTCCGGTCAAAACCTCTTCAATCAGATCTTTAATAATCACCGGGATCCTTTCAAAGACATCGGGTCCATAAACCCGTTCCGATCGCTGATGTAAATCTTTTCCCCAGGGGCCGATATTGACCACTTTCATATTCAGTTTTTGCATCGCCTCACAGGGAATGCCGTATACATCATCCCAACCGGGACTGTTTCTTTTGATCACATCGATATCCTCCGGTTTGCCGGTATATCCGCAGTAGCTTAAATCACTCATGCCCATAAAGTACTCATTCTTCTGAAACTGAAAGTTGTAATATTTTTTCGTAATCCGGTTTAACCGTTCTTCCAGCTTTAAATCTTCTCCGGGAATATTATGGTTATTGATATGGGGGTAATAGGGTCCTGACAGCCCGATAATAACCATCGGTTCATCCATATTGATGTGTTCTCCGGTTAAGGTGATCAGTTTTACGGATAACTCCGGCAAGGTTACCTTGTTGTTTTTAAAATCCTGCTTTAATAGAAATAAGGTTTCTTCGTATTCTTTTTCAAAGCGGGGTCCGCTGTCCTCTTTTGCCATTTTATAGGCTTCTTCAAAGTCGAGGACTACCGGGGAATATTCGATCGGTTCATACTCCTGATGATTCATCTCGCAGTAGGCCTGATAGGAGCCGTCCACAAATACCAGGGTTTCCGTTAATGCTTCCTGGGCAAATTCCTTTAAGGTTTCAATGATCTCCTGGGGCTCTTTAACAAAGGTCAGCCAGTTGAAAAAGCCAACGGCGGCCTCGGGAATCGAGGCATCATAAACCTTTTTTTGATCTTTTAAATGAACCCACATCGGCGGTGGCGTTGCATCATTTTCGTGCACATCACACAGTCCCGGATTCAGCTCCGTTCGCCGCTGAATGTTTGCCATAACCATGGACGGACTGATGCCATTATAAGGGTTGCTGATATGACTGGTGATCCCTTTCGCATAAATAATCGGCATCACCTTTCCGACGCTGCCTTCATAATAGAGGGCCTTATCCCTCACGTTGTTAAAGTAGGGCTCGGAGTTAATGGCAAGCTTATAATTGAGTCCGTACTTCTGGTGCAGTTTATGAAAGAGTTCCACTCCCTGAATCATTCCTTTGGAGATCGTCTCTTCATCGGGCACTGACAGAATCAGAATATTGCCCTTAAAATCCTTTTCTTTGCTGAAATGGTCCACCAGTCCCATTTGAAGGGCTGCTCCGGCTTTCATATCCGCTGTGCCCCGACCGAAGATCCAATTTTCATCCTGCAGATCCTTCAGAACCGCTTTCTTTTTGACCCGGGTCTTTAAGGCTTCCTTCAGCTCCTCCGGCCGGAAGGCCATATCCTCCAGTTTGCCGTACTCTTCCAGGCCTACGGCGTCATGGTGATGAATCAGCACCACCGTCTCATCACCTTCGCCCTTTACCAATGCCCATACCACTTCCCGTCGATATAGGTCGTCTTCTAGAGCTTCGCTTCCGAAATATTCCGGATGCTCCTGAAAATAGTCCCGTTGTCTAAACCAGTTTAAGATCGCATCTTCAATAATCGGCTCATAAATGGAATTCGTATCACTGCGAATGGCCACCAGTCGGTAAAATATGGATTCGATAATCCCCTGTTCTTTTTCTGTTAACATTATGGACCTCCTTTATTGGTTCAAATAATTCTTATCGCCTTTTCTTTTGGATTGTCTTAGCCTTGTATGCATCAAGGTGCATCATTTATTTAAGCGTCTCTTCATCTTTATTTATACCAATCCTCTTTTCATTTATGCATGGATTAGGCTTTTTTTCCTCTATATCTTTTTTTGAAACATCCACGCCGGCGAGTTTCATCAGATACAAAGCGTTGGTGGTTCTTGATGCGCCCGGACGGAGTTTGTAGTCAAAATGAATTTCTCCCTCCCGATAGGTTTCCTGAAAGTGATAATTTTTCACCCCGACCTCCGGATTCTCCTCTAAGGCGCTGAGTTCGAGATCATGAGTGGACACCAGTCCCACACCACCGGTTTCATAAAGCTGCTGGATTAAAATTTTTGCCCCGATATGGCGATCCGTGGAATTGGTTCCTTTGAAAATTTCGTCCAGTAAAAAAAATACCGGTTTTCCTTTTTTCGTCTCCTCCACAATGCTTTTAATGCGAAGAATTTCTCCATAAAAGGAGGAAATGTTTTTTTCGATATTATCACTGATGCGCATACAGGTATAAATCTGCATTAAGGATGCTTCCATTTCTTTTGCACACACTTTTGTTCCGATATTCAACAAATGAAGGTTGATCCCGGCCGTTCGAAGGTACGTGCTCTTCCCCGACATATTCGATCCCGTAATTAATAGAATCGGATTCTTAGGATCCAGCCGGATATCATTACTGACCGCTTCCTTACTGATTAAAGGATGGGCTACGGATATCCCCCGATACACCGACGGCGCTTTCGCCACTTTCGGCAAGGCCCAGTGGGGGTGATCCCGGTGGATATTGGAAAGGCTCACCAGGGCCTCTACTTCCGCCAGGGTGTTTATCCAGAATTTCAGCGCGTCCCCCGACTGTCTTTTCCACTTTTCCAGGTCCACCAAACAACGATAGTCCCAGAGGGTCAGGATATTGATCGGGATAAAGAGCATGTTTTGCTTGTTCAGCGTACGATTTGCCAGTTTTTCCAAGGCCTTTAGCTGTTCCGTTCCGGAGATTCCCTCCGAGGTTCTTAAGGATTTTTGCAACCCTTGCAGGCCTTCACTTTGAAAGCCATGGTTTTCAAAAGCCTTAAGCTGCCGGATATACTGATTAAGCTCCAACTGATAGTCCTTAACCATGCCCAGGACCCGCCCCCGCTTTAAAAATCCCAAAGCGAACAGGAGCCCGTGTATAATCAGCAGCCCTATAAAAGGCACCATCGAAAAATCGGTGAACAAGCCCGCGAGCCCGAAGGCCAGGGTAAGCCAGGGAAGACCTTTTATCCCCAAAATGACTGAGGGCTTTGAAAACACGGGATTTTTTTCACTGCCCCATTCAATAACCTGATCAAAGCTCTTTCCCTTTTTTCTACCCACGCTTCCCTCGATCAGAAACCGTCGTACCCAGATGCTTTTCCCTGCCAGCTCCTCCAACATCCTTTGACGCTTCATAATAGCACCCTCATCCCCTAAGGGCGAGGTTAGAAATTCATAAAGTTTTTTTCTCCC
>JBEPWR010000081.1:0-6737 GCA_041642335.1 Eubacteriales bacterium | reverse complement strand
TGGGATCAAAGTCGGTATGGTCTCACAGATTGAAACCATAAAGGTCATCGTGGATACCTTACAAGGATATCCTCACGAGAATCTGGTTGTGGATCCGGTGATGATCTCGAAAAGCGGTTTTGATCTCTTGCAGCCCGATGCCAAGGCCGCCCTGATCGAATACCTGCTGCCTATGGCAACCGTACTGACACCCAATCTTCCGGAAGCCGAGGAGATCACCGGCATGAAGATTGAAACCCTTGAAGAGATGAGGTCCGCAGCAAGAAAAATCCATCAGATGGGTCCGAAGACCGTTTTAATCAAAGGCGGGCACCTTAAAGGGGAAGCCGTGGATCTTCTCTTTGACGGAAAGGACTTTACAGATTATACAAGCGAACGGATTGCCACGAAAAATACCCACGGTACCGGTTGTACCTTATCCTCCGCTATCGCTTCGAATCTTGGAAACGGCATGGATATCCGGGAAGCCGTTGAGAGGGCCAAAGCCTATATTACCGAGGCGATTAAGCACTCCTTTTCCATCGGCAAAGGTCCCGGACCGGTGCATCATTTCTATCATCTTTATCATCCGGATGCTTAAATCCGCTACCGCTTAGGAGGTGTTGTCATGATTCTAGCAGAAACCTTTGAGGAAATGCTTAAGGAAATCGAACGGAGCGCTCCGTTAATTCACCATATCACCAATTATGTCACAGCCAATGACTCGGCCAATACCGTTCTTGCCTTAGGAGGAAGTCCGGTCATGGCCGAGGACGAAAGTGAGGTGGAGGAGATGGTATCCATCGCCTCGGCACTAGTCCTCAATATCGGAATCCTCAGCCAGCAAAAGGCAAATGCTCTCCTTAAGGCCGGCAGGAAAGCAAATATTCTTGGGATTCCTGTCATCCTGGACCCTGTCGGCCTTGGGACCACTCAGCTTCGAAGATCATTCGTAAACCGGCTCTTAAATGAAGTGGACCTTTCGGTAATCCGTGGGAATATGTCGGAGATATTACATCTTTATGGAGGTGCTGCTGTAACGAGAGGAGTGGACTCCATAGAGGGTACGGAAAATGGTGGTGAAGACCTTGCCAGGAATCTTGCCAAACGTTATCAATGTACGATTGCCATTACCGGAGAAGTGGATATTATTTCGGATGGTGATCGGACCTATCACATCCATAACGGTCATCCACTGCTCTCAAAGGTTACCGGAACCGGTTGTATGAGCGCTTCCATCATTGGGCTCTGCTGCGCTGCCGGTAAGCCTTCACTATATGGGGCTTTACTGGGTCTTAGCATTATGGGCATTGCCGGCGAAATTGCCGAAGCCCGTCTGGACCGCCCTAAGGGCGATGGCCTGGGGACTTTCAAGGTTCATCTTTTTGATGCCTTCAGTCTTTTTACAGTACAAGATTACAAAGAAAGGGGAAAGATTCATGAAATTCACGAATCCTAAGCGCTATGATAAAAATATGCTGTCCTATCGTCTATATCTGGTTTCCGATCAGCGGGTGTTAAAGAGCCGGAATTTCCTCAAAAGCATAGAAGAAGCCTTGAAAGGAGGCGTTACGATGCTTCAGCTCCGGGAAAAGGACGCCACTTCCAAAGCATTTTACACCCTTGCCCTTGAGACAAGGAAGTTAACGGACAGATACAATGTTCCCTTAATTATTAATGACCGTGTGGATATCGCTTTAGCGGTTGATGCCGCAGGCGTACACCTCGGTCAGCAGGACCTTCCGGTTTCTGTGGCCCGGGAACTCCTTGGTCCCGAAAAAATTCTTGGTGCCTCCACTGCAACCCTTGCCGAGGCAAAAAAAGCCGAAGCCCAGGGGGCGGATTATATCGGCGTCGGAGCCTTATTTCCGACAGAAACCAAAAATAATACCCGAAAGGTGACGCTGGACCAACTACGAACCATTAAAGAGCAGGTCTCCATCCCGGTTGTGGGCATTGGCGGCATTGATGAAAAAAATATTTCCTCGGTCCTCTCTACCGGCATTGACGGTGTAGCCGTGGTTTCAGCCATCCTCGGTAAAGAAGACATCGAAACGGCTGCAAAGGATTTGACCAAATTTTACTTACACACAGGAGGTAATCATTCATGATCTCATCAACCAGCATTTATATTCTGTTAATCGTCACCGTCGCGGCTTTTACCGCCCTGGGTATCTTTATCAGCCGGGGAAAATTTGAAACCTTCGACGACTTTATCACCGCCCGGGGAACCGCCGGTACAAAGATCCTCTCCACCACCTTTCTAGCCTCATTCCTGGGCGTATTTATCCTTTTCACCCCGCCCGAGGCCGGATCCATCGGCGGAATTACCACGGTTATCGGCTATGCCCTTGGACTTGGCAGCCTTTACTTCGCCTTTATCCTCCTCAGCCCAAGGATCCGTCGCTACCTGCCCGAGGGCAGTACGCTGAATGATTTTGCAAGGAAACGATACGGCAAGAAAATGTATGCATTAATCCTGCTGCTTTCCATCTTCTATATGTTTGTCCATCTCGTTGCCGAACTTACAGCGATTGCGCTGGTGGCATCCGAACTTGCAGAAATACCCCTTGTCGTTACGGCCTTGGCGATCGGTATTGGAACGATGATCTATACGGCCTATGGAGGCCTTCGGGCTTCCATGTTTACGGATATGATTCAAATGATATTTGTTCTGGTACTGCTCCTTATTACCGGAATCGGTGTGGTTTATTATCTCGGCGGTATTGATACCATTCTCGCCACCAGTAAGGAGAACGCGCCTGTACTGTTCGACTTTACCAATTGGGGCGGGATCGAATTCGGATTAACCCTCGGAATTGCGGTTTTCGTTGCAAACTTATTCCACCAGGGATACTGGCAGCGGATCTATTCAGGGAAAAATGATCAGGACATTAAAAAATCCCTGATCCTTTGCATTGTTATTGCGCTTCCGGTTATGCTTTTTACCGGTTTTTTAGGGATTATTTCCTCCGGACTGGGTTTTTCCGAGAATCCCTCCGTCGCGCTTTTTTCTCTGGTTTACGGCATTTTCCCTGCCGGACTGATTGTCCTGGTCTTTATCCTCGCCTTAGTACTGGTAATGAGTACCGTGGATACTCTTTTGAATGCTATGGTTGCAACCTTCAGTACCAATAGCAAAGGGATCCTGAAAGATCTTGATACGAAAGGCCTCTTGCGTTTTGCAAGAATTCTCACCTTCGTAATTATTATTCCTGCAGCCTTGATTGCCGCTCAAGGGTACAGTGTTCTGTATTTGTTTTTAGTCGCGGACCTGCTTTGTGCCGGAGTGGTCTTTCCCTTATTCTTCGGACTCTTTAATAAAAATATCAAGGAAGGTACGGCCATTATAGCCTCCCTTCTGGGGATTGCCTCGGGTATTCCGTTTTTTATAGCGGATCAGCTCTTAATCAGCTTTGTCCTTCCCATTATTGTCTCCGCGCTTATTACCCTCCTTGGAACCGCATTTCATAGTAAGGATCCGCTTATGGAAAAGTAAAGCCTAACCTACTGCTTACGACAAAAGCCCTTCTGGACGAAGGGCTTTTTTTCGTAATCCAATTTTTAATATTTTGCTTCTTAATATTCTTCTTCCCGTATATTCATCAACCGGGCTTGGGGACTTCTATTTAGTAGCCATCCTGAAATCGGGGCTAAGAGGGCTCCGATCCCCAGGATCATAAAGGGAATCCCCCAATGAATTGCCCGGGTGGGATCAGTGGTCCCCTTATTCAACACTTCCAGCACGCTTCCGAAAACGAAGGGCGACAGAATGGTCATTCCATAGCCGACAGCCGACTGCACGCCGAGGGCGGTCCCTCGAATCGATTCCTCGGTCATCTCCGTTAATCCCGCTTTGTAAATCCCGGAGTCCGCCACCACCCACAGTCCGATCCATAGACCCACCAGGAAGACAAAAACCATGGACTGTCCATGGAGAAACCCGAAAAACAGCTGGGCTAGCAGACTGCAAATCGATGCAAGCATCAAGGTTTTGATTCTTCCCCAGCGGTCGGCGACAATCCCGAATATCCAGGCCCCCGGCGCACCGAGGAGAATAATTAGGGCTGCCAATTGCCCCCCTAAGGCTATGGCTCGGGCTTCTTCATAGCCTACAGCCAGGGCGCTTGCGACCATAAAGGGCCCGATCCAGCCCCAAAAGGCATAAAGTTCCCACATATGTCCCATATATCCGGTGGTAATCAGGATGGGGCCCTGGTAACCGCCTTTTGGCGCAGCTTTTACCGGGACATTCTTTTTTCCTTTATTGATGCTATGTACGGTGGGATTTTTATGGGTCCCTTCTTTTCCAACAGGGTTGTCCTCCACAAGGAAAAAAACCATTCCCGCTGCAAGAAAGACCGGGATCGACGTCGCAAGCACGCCCACTTCCCAGCTATAACGGGAAGCCAGTGGTGCAGCAATAAAATATCCGCCGGCATAAGCGGATGTCAGGGCTGCAGTATAGCCGCCCAGAACTTTTCCCCGTTCCTGTTTGGGAAACCAGCCGGATAGTAAGGACATCCCGGGAACATAAATTGCTCCCGCCGATAAACCGGTTATTAATCGGAGCAGAAGAATGCTTTTAAAGCCTTGGGCCAGAAAGACAAAAAGGGTTGAGGATATAGCGGTGGTCAGGGTTGCCCAGGCCACCACCCGCTTTGCACCGATTTTATCCGCCAGCCAACCCGTAAGTAAAACCACTACCACATAACCCACCTGAAATGCCGATAAAATCATTCCGGTATCTCTGGCCGATAGACCAAAGTCCGCTACAATATCATTCAGTACAGCAGAAAAATTATACCAGGGCAAATACCCAAGGACCATAGCAATCATCATTACGATAAAAATTTTATTTTTCTTTTCCATCTTTTTCAATCGCTGACTCCTGTTCTTAGAGGTTTTATTTTCGTGCTAGGGCTCTTAGCCAATTTTTTTCTTCTTCAAGCTCAATTTGAACATCCTTAAATCCCGCTTCGATCAACCAGGCCTTTAGCTCCCCGGGAGAGGGAATGACCATTTTTCCCACATTTTTATAGACTTCATTCTTTTCCTGACGCTTTCCATCGGAGTAGGCTTCGTTGATAATGAGAAACTGGCCTCCACTTTTTAAGATCCGAAAAACTTCTCGAAAAGACTGAACCATATCCGGCCAGAAATAGATGGTTTCCACCGCAGTGGCAACATCAAAATTCTCATCGTCAAAAGGAGTCTTTTCCACATCTCCCCGAATGATTACCACCCTGCCATCTTCAACCGCTTCATGATTAAGCTCATTCGCCCAGTCTACACAGTCCTCGGAATAATCGAGACCGAATACTTTTCCCTCCGGCGTATGAATTGCAAGACGCTGTACAGTCTTGCCACCTCCACACCCTAGATCGATGACCTGGGAATCATCTTCTATGTGCACCATCTGAAGCCCCCAACCGGTAACCTCATAATGATTTTTATTCATATTCTCCACGATTTCCTTGCCCTTCTCTCCCTCAGGCTTACGGCATTGATCCAAGGTTTTCTTTACTTCACTCATTTTTGTACCGTCCTTTCTTTATAAATACCCTTCCTATTGTATCACCCATAAGCAGTGATATCTACCGCAGAGATTGATAATTATAAAACACTCCCTTTTCACAGAGTAGATTTTTTATCGATCTACATGAAAAGGGAGCTGCTTATTCTTGCTTTCCCAATTGATTATTTTTGCTTTTCTCCCGAATCTACTCTGCCATTTCCAGAGCGATTTTCATCATATTGGTAAAAGCATTCTGTCGTTCCTCGGAAGTTGTCGCCTCTTTTGTGGCTAAATTGTCGGAGACCGTCAACAGGCAAGCCGCCTTCTTACCTAATACCTTTGCATTATGAAACAGCGCAAAAGCTTCCATCTCTACCCCTACACAACCATGTTTTTGATAGATTTCCTTGTATTCTTCAAAATTTTCCCGATAGAATACATCGGAAGAATGAATTCTTTCAGTGTGCATGGGAATATCCAGTTCTTTTGCATAGGCACTGAGTCTTTCATTTAAGGCTTCGGTACCTTCAATGATATCGCTTTCATAGCCTCCTTGGACTTTCGCGTAGGTGGATTCACTCCAGGCGTCCTTGGCTAGAATGACATCGTAGAGTTTTACCTTTTCGGTATAACCTCCACAGGACCCGATTCGAATGATGTTTTCCACATCATAAAAGTTGTATAACTCATAAGAGTAAATTCCGATGCTCGGCATACCCATACCGCTGGCCATAACGGAAATTTTTCGCCCTTTATAGATTCCGGTGTACCCTAAGACATTGCGTACTCCGTTAAACTGCTTCACCTCTTCCAAAAAGGTATCCGCAATAAATTTTGCCCGTAGCGGATCTCCTGGCATCAATACGGTCTTTGCAATTTCACTTTTATCCTTTGCCTCAATATGTGGTGTTGGTATCATAAAAAATCCTCCTTTTATCTATTTACTTTGCCATTATACCCTATATACCCCATTTATATAAGCTTTCTAACGTTTTTTTCGAGTTTTCTTTCAGCTTTTTCTGCTTTGTTTATCCAGCCTTTGTTCAATCATGGTTCAAAACACATCAATGTTTCCTAGACTTCCTTCAGGGATTACGGTAAAATAGGGTCATCCGAATTATATGAAGGAGGCTTTATTTATGAATAGAAAATTAATATTTCTAGTATTTATCGGGTTAACCCTCAGTATGATGGTTGCCTGTTCCGAGGATGATCCCACAAACGGAGAACAGGAGCCTGG
>JBEPWR010000080.1:0-6782 GCA_041642335.1 Eubacteriales bacterium | reverse complement strand
AACCTTCTACAGCGCTTATCCGATGACCCCCTCCACAAGCATTATGAGTTTTTTAGCCGACAATCAGAAGGAGGCGAAAATCATCGTGGAGCAGGCGGAGGATGAAATCGCCGCGGTCAATATGGCCATCGGAGCATCCTATGCAGGAATACGGTCCATGACCGGAACCTCGGGCGGCGGATTTTCCTTAATGACGGAGGCCTTAGGGCTGGCGGGAATTACGGAAACGCCGCTGGTAATGGTCGATGTCCAACGACCGGGACCGGCCACCGGTTTTCCCACCCGAACGGAACAGAGTGACTTAAGCTTTATTCTTACCGCATCCCATGGTGAAATTCCCAGGATGGTAACGGTAATGCGCACGGCGGAAGAAGCGTTTTATAAAACCGCCAGAGCCTTTAATATTTCGGAGAAGTATCAAACCCTGGTTATCCTGCTGAATGATCAGTTTCTGGCGGATGCCAATCAAACCATCAAGCCCTATGATTTCAGCAAGGTAACAATTGAGCGCCATCTTTCGGAGGAGGGAGACCTTCCTGAAGGCGATTATCACCGTTATCAATTTGCGGTGGACGGAATTTCTCCAAGGATTGTACCGGGAAAAATTTCCGGGAAAACCGTGCTTGCTGACAGTGATGAGCATGATGAAAACGGGAATATCACCGAATCTGCGGAGGTTCGGGTAAAAATGATGGATAAACGGATGGATAAAATGAAAGCCCTGGAAAAAGAAGTGGAAGAGCCCTGGGTCATCGGCGGGGACAATCCCGAGATCCTGTTAGTCGGTTGGGGATCCACTTACGGAACCCTTCGGGAAGCTGTGGAAATTCTGCAGGAAGAAGGTCATTCCATCGGTGCTTTGAGTTTCGGAGATCTTTATCCCCTTCCGAAGGAAACTTTGGAGGAAAAGGTCCAGGGAGCCAAAAAAGTGATCAATGTCGAGCAAAACTATACCGGACAGTTGGCGAAACTGATCCGTCAGGAAACCGGTATTACCTTTGATCATTCCATTTTAAAATACGACGGACGGCAAATTGCCCTGGAAGAACTTATTGAATCAGTAAAGGAGGCATTATAATGGATCAGCAAAAGCTTTTCGACTGCAGTGAAGAAAAAGCCTGGTGCCCCGGTTGCGGAAATCACGGACTGCTGGAAGGCATCAAAGAGGCCCTGGAGGAACTCGGAAAAGAGCCCCATGAGGTGGTGGTAGCCTCGGGAATCGGTCAAGCGGCTAAACTTCCCCATTACATCAATGCCAACGGCTTTAACGGACTTCACGGTCGTGCGGTACCTCCGGCTACAGGAATAAAAATTGCAAATCCTGAGCTTACGGTGATTATTCACTCCGGTGACGGGGATTCCTACGGTGAGGGCGGCAACCACTTTATGCACAACATTCGAAGAAACGTGGATATTACTCATTTTGTTCATGATAATCAAATTTATGGGCTGACAAAAGGTCAGGCTTCCCCAACAACAAGGAAGGGACATGTTACAGGAATTCAAACCGAAGGGGTAATTCTTCAACCCTTTAACCCCATCGCTACGGCGATCAGCCTGGGATGCGGATTTGTGGCAAGGACCTTTATGGGCGATAAGGAGCACATGGTGGAAACCATGAAAGCCGCCATCAACCATCGGGGTTATGCCTTAGTGGATATCTTCCAGCCCTGTGTGGTATTTAATAAAGTCAACACCTTTAAATGGTATAAGGAAAACACCTATAAACTTGACGAGGATTATGATCCCACGGATAAAATCGCCGCTTTCCAAAAGTCTTTGGAGTTTGAGGACGGAATCCCCATCGGGATTATTTATCAGGAGGAGAAGCCTGCCTTCCTGGATAAAATCGACTATCTGAAGGACGAGAAACCTTTGGTGGATCGGGAGCTGGCTCCAAAGAATGCGGAGAAATTCATGGACGGATTTTACTAAAGCAGAGGATGAAATAAGGAACGCTTAAAATTAAAAAAGGGTCAAAAACCGCAACCGGTTTTTGACCCTTTTTTGGATGTATTCTCTTAAAGATTTCTGGACCTACGCCTTTAAAGAAAAGGTTCGATTTTTTTCGTTGAGAAATCCTTATTTTGAACCTTTATTTGAGGAACTTCTCCTCCCTATCGGTTTATTGGATTTCCTGGAAGCATGGTCCTCGGGGATCAGCGCCTTCGGATGGGATCCGATCAGATCCTCCCGGTTTCCCCGGACAAGGGCCTTTCTTACCAGGCTTCGATTTTTCGGATTCTGAAATTGAATCAGGGCCCGCTGCATCGCCTTTTCCTCCGAGGACCGGGGAACATAGATTTTTTCCATGGTTCTCGGGTCCAGTCCGGTATAGTACATGCAGGTGGAAAGGGTACCCGGTGTCGGATAAAAATCCTGCACCTGTTCCGGCATATAGCCCATATCCCGAATATACTCCGCCAGTTCTATGGCGTCCCGAAGCTCGGAGCCGGGATGACTGGAGATGAAATAAGGCACTAAAAACTGATTTTTATCATAAGCCTTGTTATAGCGGAAATATTCTTTTGCAAAGCCGTCGTAGATTTTTTTTGTGGGCTTGCCCATTTTATTCAGTACCCGGGAGGAAACATGTTCCGGCGCCACCTTTAGCTGACCGCTGACATGATGTTTTACCAGCTCTTTGAAAAAGGTTTTATTCTGATCCGCCATTAGATAGTCGTAACGGATTCCCGATCGGATAAAGACTTTTTTTACGCCGGGTAGGGACCGAAGCTCCCGAAGGGTATGGACATAGTCCTGATGATCCACCTTCAGCTGTGAGCAGGGATGGGGAAATAAGCACTGTTTATCCTTGCAGACCCCGTGTTTTTCCTGTTTATCGCAGGCGGGGTTCTGAAAGTTTGCAGTGGGACCGCCCACATCATGGATATAGCCTTTGAAATCCGGGTCATCGAGGAAGGTTCTTGCTTCCTCCATGACGCTTTCATGGCTTCGGGAGCGGACTTTCCGGCCCTGGTGAAAGGTCAGGGCGCAGAAACTGCAACCGCCGAAGCAACCGCGATTGCTGGTAATGCTGTACTGGACCTCCTCGATTGCCGGAACGCCTCCTAAAGCCTCATAGCTTGGGTGGGCTCTTCGGGTAAAGGGCAGACGGTAAATCCGGTCCAGCGCCTCCTTATCCATCGGCTCCGCCGGAAGATTCTGTACCAGATACTGATGATCGTAGGGCTCGACTAAGATCTCCCCGTTAATGGCATCGGTGTTTCGGTACTGGATCATAAAACTTTTGGCATAAGCTTTTTTGCTCCCGGAGATTTCCTCAAAGCTCGGAAGCAGGGTATACTCTGGAAGCTCATCCAAAGTGGAGGTTTTAAAAACCGTCCCCTGAATGTAGTGAAGATACTCTACGGGAATGCCGGCCTCCAGGCCTTCGGCGATTTCCACAATGGGTTTTTCTCCCATGCCGTAAACGATCAGATCTGCTTTGGAGTCCAGTAGAATCGAGCGGCGAACGCTGTTATCCCAGTAATCATAATGGGCAAAACGGCGAAGACTGGCTTCGATGCCTCCGAGGATAATCGGGGTGTCCTTAAAAAGGGACTTTAAGCGGTTGGTATAGACGATGCTTGCCCGGTCCGGTCGCTGAAAAGCCTTGCCGCCGGGGCTGTATACGTCTTTTCTTCTTCTTTTTTTGCTTACGGAGTAATGGTTGACCATGGAATCCACATTTCCTCCGGTTACCAAAAATCCGTACTTTGGTTTGCCGAGACGCAGGAAATCTGCATCCTTCTTCCAGTCCGGCTGAGAAATAATTCCCACCCGATAGCCCTTGGCCTCCAGTAATCGGCCGATAATCGCCGAGCCGAAGGAAGGATGGTCGATATAGGCATCCCCTGTAACCAGTATAAAATCCAGTTTGTCCCAACCTCTTTGGGTAAGCTCTTCCCGGGAGATCGGTAAAAATTCTTGATTCATCAATATTGCCTCCAATGTATTATTCCAATAGATTTTTGACTATTTTCTTTTGCGGTCATCAAATATAAAGTAAAATGGGTTATATGAGAAACTCATTCAGTTGATAAATATAAGGTATTGCAATATATCATTGTATCATAAAAGGCAAATAAAAGAAATTCCATGCTTTTTACTGAATCTCCAGGACAACTATTGTATAATGAAGAGAAGATAAAAATCGAGGTGACGAAATGATTCGAATCAGTAATGTTAAAATCAATATTGAAAAAAAAGAGGATTTGGAAAAGGAAATTCTCCGACGCTTAAAAATTTCCAAAGGGGATCTGGAAAGTTATCAGATCAGCAAGAAATCCATTGATGCCCGAAAAAATACCATCAATTTTGTTTATCGGCTTGATGTGAAAGTAAAAAATGAGGAACGAGTTCTAGCGGGAAAGAACCTGAAAAATATCCAGGTGATGGGGGAGCCGAAAAAAGAAGGCCCTGGGAAAATCTCCAATAAATCCTTCGAAAAACCGCCCATTGTGGTGGGCTCGGGACCGGCGGGACTGCTGGCAGCCCTTACCCTGGCCGAAGCGGGAGCGGATCCGATTCTTCTGGAACGGGGACTGCCCGTGGAGGAGCGAAAAAGAGACGTGTATACCTTCTGGAAAGAAGGGATTTTAAAGGAAAACTCCAATGTACAGTTTGGCGAAGGGGGCGCGGGAACCTTTTCCGACGGAAAACTGACCACCCAGATTAAGGATCCCCGCTGTCAAAGAGTGCTCAGCGCCCTGGTTGAAGCGGGAGCCCCGCCGGAAATAAAGTATTTGAACAAGCCCCATGTGGGCACCGATATTCTTGAAGTGGTGGTAAAAAATCTTCGGGAAAGGATCAAGTCCCTGGGGGGCCGTGTCCTCTTTAATCATCAGGTGACGGATTTGATCATCCATAAGGGAAAGATTCAGGGCGTGCTGATCAATGACGAGCAGGAGCTGTTCTCAGAGCACGTAATACTGGCCCTCGGCCACAGTGCCCGGGACACCTTTTCCATGCTGGTAAAAAAAGGCCTTGATATTGAGCAAAAACCCTTTTCCCTCGGGGTTCGGATTGAACATCTGCAGGAGCGAATAGATAAGGTCCAGTACGGAAAATATTATGATCATCCGAAACTGAAGGCCGGGGATTATAAGCTTTCCTATCACGGGAAAAACGGTCGGGGACTTTATACCTTCTGTATGTGCCCCGGAGGGGAAGTCATCGGCGCCTCCTCGGAAAAAAATCGTCTGGTAACCAACGGCATGAGCCGTTATAAAAGAGATGAAGAAAATGCCAACAGTGCCCTGCTTGTCAGTGTCTATCCGAAGGATTTCGGCGATGAGGATCCCCTAGCCGGCGTGGCGTTTCAGCGAAAATGGGAGGAGAAAGCCTTTTATCTGGGAGGCGGAAATTATCATGCGCCGGTACAGCGGGTGGAGGATTTCTTAAAGGGAAGAAAAACCCGAAGCCTGGGAGAGGTAACCCCCTCCTATCAGCCGGGATATGTTTTTGAGAATCTTGATCAGACCCTTCCCGACTATGTGGTGGCAACCATGAAAGAAGGTCTTCCCGCCTTGGACCATAAGCTTCGGGGATTTGCCCATCCCGATGCGATCCTTACGGGGGTGGAGACGAGAAGCTCTTCACCGATCAGAATCCTCAGAGATCCGCGTTTCCAAAGCAGTGTAGCGGGCCTTTATCCAGCGGGAGAAGGCGCAGGATACGCCGGAGGGATTATTTCCGCTGCAGTGGACGGATTGAAAATTGCCGAGGAGATAATAAAAAACCATTAAGACAGGACAGGTGAGTTTATGGCGAAGAAAAAAGTATACGGCGTAAAAAACGGCAAAATTCCAGGGGTGTACTATACCTGGAAGGAATGCGAACAACAAATAAAAGGCTACTCCGGTGCGGAATATAAGGGGTTTTCCACAGAAGCGGAAGCAAAAGTTTATGTGTATGGCAAAACGGTGGAAGCTTCTGAGGAACCATCGAAGAAAAAGATAAAAAAAACGGAAAAGCAAGAGGAAAATGCCACAGCTGTGTCGAATAGTATAAAGGACAGGAATATTTTAAAAGCTTATGTGGACGGAAGTTATAACATTCGAACCAAAGAGTATAGTTGCGGCGTAGTGCTGCTCCTTAACGGAAAAGAGCTGGAGTTTGCCAAGAAAGGGAAGGCTCCCCATCTGGCCTCCATGCGAAATGTTGCGGGAGAACTTTTAGGAGCCCAGTATGCCATGGCATTCGCGTTGAAAAATCAGGGAAAGTTTAAACAGTTATGGATTTATCATGATTACTCGGGTATCGAGAAATGGTGTACCGGAGAATGGAAAACCAAA
This sequence comes from Eubacteriales bacterium, assembly GCA_041642335.1. Lineage (GTDB taxonomy): Bacteria > Bacillota > Clostridia > Peptostreptococcales > T1SED10-28 > Isachenkonia. The sequence goes on along the minus strand of JBEPWR010000080.1, from coordinate 483 downwards.
CAGGCGGGGACCGAGGCCTATAAAAAATTTTATCAGGAAAAAATCCGGGGACAAATCGATGTCCGCTTTATGAAGGTAAAGGCCCACTCGGGAGATGCCTACAATGATCGAGCCGACGAGTTGGCAAAAGAGGCATTGGGATTATAAATCTGCTGCAATTACTTATAAGAAGAGGGTGATGAATTTGAAGGATCAGGTAAAAATTGAGGCATCGGTTGCCAGTCATCGGGGAAATGTCCACAGCAAAAACGAAGAAAAGTTTTATCTAAACGGACAGTATATGGACTTGCATCAGCAAAAAGATTCGACGAGTAAATCCGCCGCCCACAACTACAAGCAAAGTGTATATGGTATTGCCTCCGGAACCCTTCGGGGAGAGTTAGGAGAACAGGCGGCCTTTATCACGATCGAGGCCCTTAGCCGCTATCATCTGTACCTGGAGGAAAACACCCCGTCTTCTTTTGCGGTCAAGAAGCAACAATT
>JBEPWR010000079.1:0-6794 GCA_041642335.1 Eubacteriales bacterium | reverse complement strand
TTTTTCAGTTTTGTTCCCATTTCCAATCGATAGGGCACGATCCCATCAAAGGGTCGAAGTACACCGTAAAAACCAGACAAAATCCGCAGGTGGTTTTCTATATAAGCTAGTTGATCTGATTCAAGTACCCCCGGAGCCATATACTGATACTGGATTCCTTCAAATGCCAGGATCGCCGGGGTCAATTGCCGGTATAGGTCCATCTCCTGTACTCGTTGGTAGTTTAGCGTAGCGATTTTATCACTGCATTTCCACATCGCTTTCAGTTCTTTATAAGTCAGTCCCTTTAAATACTTTACTAATTCCTCCGTATCCTTAATAAAATCCGGAAGCTGGTTATAGTCTAAGGAATCCGTATCCCTGGTCATTTTCTTTGCCGGTGAAATGATTATTCTCATTACTCTATCCTCCTAGTTTCCCTTTGAGTAAAGTTCCTATGTCAGTTAGGATTTTTTTTATTAAGCGTTATCATATACTTATTTTCTCATTATACAATATCAAAGCTTCCGCTTCTTTATATTGCTTATTAAAGGCTGCAGTTTCCAAATATGACATAAACAGCGTTTTAACGGGAATGGTCATTTTAACGATGTATGAGTTTCTATATTTACTTTTTGTAGAAAAATCACTAAAATCTCTTGCGACATCATAATTGAAGGTGCAGGACAAAAATGTCCGCGGAACTTCTTTCCAAATGCCTTCACTACTCATACCTCGGAAAAGAACCACTTCTTCAATGTTAAGCAAACCGAAATAGGCCCTTATGAATGCCAATCTGGAGATAATATATTTAGATCGATGATCTTTGCTACCAAGACCGCTGAAAATATCTTTTGTTCTCGGGATTTTACCGTTGTAAAAAGTCAACCCCATTTCTGCTGATACGATCTCCATACCTTTAATCCATTCCCCGGAATTCGGGTTTAAAACAAAATTTCCCGCGGTTTTCCTCTCCAGATCATCCAACCCTTTTGACTTCATATAATCCCGTAAATCCTCAGCCAGCAAGGTTGATCCTTCCCTTGAATTCAAGTTCAATTTCCCCTTGTTTCTAAAAAACTGAGAGTTCTCTATCAGCCAGTTTTTAATGCTCTTCTCAGTTACATGGATTTCTTCTTCGGTCTTTATTCTCTCACTTTCTTTTGCTTTGATCTGCAGCTTTCTATCCAATCGCTCAATTTTTTCTTTGATACGATGCACCGTTGATTCATCTAATCTCACAGAATCCTTTTCGAACTGAAACCGGCTAACGGATTCAGCCGGAATATCCCAATGTTTTCCTTTATCTTCAAATTTGCTTATCCGCCATCGAAACATTCCCGATTCCCAATCATATTCTTCAATAAAACCTGGGGTTCTTCTTCCATCAAGCAGGCGGCATTTATTGCCACGGACCAAAAAGGACCAATCCCCTGGTAAAAATTCATTATCCGGCCTCATATTTTCATCATATACATGAGTACTCAATGAAAACACCTCCACTTATTTTGCCCCATAAAAAACCTTTTTAATATATTCTTTGGCAGGAACATTCCTTTCATCCAGTGCTTTGATTGCTATGCTTTTATCATACGCTACTCTTTTATGCACAATACTGTATTCCTTTTCATTTACTTGAAGAATGCTGTAATTTGCAAAGTTTCCTATTTGACAGCCCAAAGCGCTTGGATTCACATAGTGAATTCCTTTTTCAGCTCCATGACAGTCCAGCAGTGGGTGATGTTGATGACCATAAAATATAATATCGTAGCCGTCCAGCTCAAAAAATGCATCGATATTTTCTTCATCAAGGTCTTTTTTTACCTGTTTAAAATGCAACTGTCCATTCGAACCGGGAACTATCACATAATGCATAAAACCTACAGTCACTCCTCTTATTTCTTCCTTTAACATTACAGGAAATTCTGAAATGATCGCCTCATACTGTGTACCCAGTTCTCTTTTCACCCATTGATGATGGTTAACCTCTCCTTTATTGGTATCACTGGGGAATTTCAATTCACTGGTTAGGTAATATTTTTCATGATTTCCCATTATCATGACAATTTTTTCTTTTAACATTAAGTCGAGAGTTTCTCTTGGAAAAGCGCCGATTCCTATAGCGTCTCCTACGTGATAGATTTTCTCGCATTTCTCATTTTCTATATCTTCCAGCACACTTCTTAGTGCCGGAAAATTCGCATGCACATCTGACATTACGGCGATTTTATAAATGGCCATTACCTCCTAGTCATTCATTTTTGAGATTAAGCTTTTTATAGCTTCTTTATTCGTCGTATTGGAGTATCCAAGTCCCGTTTTTGTCCTCAACTATACCTTTTGTAATAAGTTCAACCATTCAGTCTTAACATAATGATTATTTACTCATCAGTATAACAGCCGATGATCCTATTCTTTTTTTTATGAAAGGCTCGGTATACAATCATAGCCTGATCCAGGTTTGCAATTTCCCAATGAGCTTTGTTTTTTTCTAGCTTTTTATCTCTAAACCTTCCATCGGGTTGTCTTTCCTTCTTTAGATTGTAAATACCCTCTTTTTCTGTTGTATAATCTATTCGCCAAGTTTTTCGGATTAACTGACCCCCTAACAGGGTATAACCGTAACGGTAATTTCCCTGTTTTTCGATCATAAATGGTTGAAATTTTTCTTGAAAAAATTCCTGACGTAAAAGGACAACCCCTACCGGAGATAAACTCTCTATTACTTCTTGAAAACGTGCGGCATGTTCGAAATCCAAATTCAAAGCTGCCGCATCTCTTTTTTCCATTAATAGTTGAACCCACTGATTGAAGCGTTTTAAGGACTGCAATTTTTCTTTTATCCAGATAATTAAGTTGCCTAGCTCATCATTTTTATATTTGATCGGCAACGGACTATAACTCCAATCATTTAGCCATTCAAACCGGTGCAAGACCGCCAATCGTTCTTTTATGGATTTCGGATTTCGAAAAGGACCAAGTATTAACTCTGTTTTTTTCTCAAGTTTTCGTGCGGTTACAGTATCTATTTCCTGATAATTTTTTTCTAAGAGTCGTATCTTCCACTTCCAGCCGCTTCTTCCTTGTTCTAATACCAAATACCCATGGCGACGGTTGCTTTTCATCTGCTGATTATATTGGGGGCGGAACTTTTGTATAAGACTTTGTTCGAGCCACTCCGCTTCTAATTCAGTAGGGGTCTTGGTTATTTCGATCAAAAATATAAACCGCCGCATTCTCAGCAGTTTATTCGGTTGATCTTCCTTGGTTTGAAACTGAAAGTATGAATTTACCCGACTTTTTAAGTTCACGCTTTTTCCTATATACAAAACCACTCCTTCCTCGTCTATAAATCGGTATACTCCGGGACATTCCGGAAGATTTTTTCGCTGATTAAGGTTATACAGGATTGTTTTCATGATAACTTTTGCTCCTCTTTTAATAATACTCCTTTGCTAATAATATTCGACATCTGCTTGGTTTTTCCTTCATACTCAAGTTTTTTCTGCTTCATTCTATGTCCTGCTTAAAAATATGAATACGTCGAAGGCTCCGTTACTTAATTCCAAATATTTAAGTGAAGCTTACTGAAATTATGATTTATGTTTTTGATCTTTCATACTTATCCTGGGTAAATCTCTGATAGAGGCCAATATTAGTAAAAAAACAAAGGTAGGAAAAATAATATCTGTTGAAGTATATATGAATTTTGACGGAGATTGTCGCGAAGCGGTTAATTACTATTCAGCGGTATTTAAGACTAAAACTTCAGAACTTATGACCTTCGAAGATACGCCTCAGGATCCTAATTTCAAATTGCCTGAGGCGTCTAAGAATATGATTATGCATATTAGCACAGTAAACAAAATTAACGATCTGATCTATTAGATTGCAAACTCCTCTTTTGTCTAATTATTTGGTTAACTCATTTCCCCAGGCAAAACCGAGGGGAAGTTTTCTTTCGACTTTTACATTTCCATAACTTCCATCTGCATTACTAAATAGCGATCATTGGATAAGGGGTTAATAAAATCCTTACTTACTCCAATAAAGTCTTCCCCATACATATCAAATACATTTGAAGAGATCTTCAGTTCCGGTAGTTTCCCGATAAGTTTTTCTCCATCGAATAGATAGGCTAACTGTACAGGGCTGGCAAAGTTCCCCTGAGGTGTAAAGTCCCCTCCTGAGGCAACCATAACCAAAATCCCCGGTTCACCACCTAATAGTTCCTTTGCGGTTTTATTCGACTCCAGTATCTTTAATTTCGGAGTTCCAATCCTCGGGATTCCATCATACTCCGCCGCTGCAGCACCGGTTAAGGGCAGCTTGTATTTACTTGCTGCTCGTTTATCGGTAAAAGGCGAGATCAATACCCCTTCCTTTATTAAGGCGAATCGATCATCGGAATTTATTGTCCCCTCCACGTCAAAAAAAGGAGTCAACAGGGCATCTTCCGAGTTTCGGGTTTGATAGAGCGTAACATTTGTATTAAAAATTTGCTTTTCTCTTTTGCCGCTAAATAATGAGCTTTCGGAGCCATAGCTGTTACCATCCAGATCTTTTAAAAATTTCATAAAGGGCGTCATATCTCCAGTGCTGAAAATCACCGGGAGTTTTTTCTTTTTGGGAAGCTCTACTTTTTGCAGAAAAGCATTACAAATTTTATTCACTTCTTCAAGGGCTTGTCCCCGGTGATAGGCTCTGCCCCCAAATCCTACAAAACCGTCGATCAAATTCACCGAAGTTTTTTCTTTAAAGATTAGACCCACTTCAAGTACCCGATCAAGGAACTCTAAATTAAGACCTAGATCGTTACTGATTTGATGCTTCTCTTCTGTCAAATTAATTTTATTCGAGAAGATAAAATCCGGTTGCGCTTTACGAACTTCTTCTAAAAACACCTCAAATTCATCCAACAGAAGTTTTTCATCGATAATTTCCTGTCGAAGGTCACTTCTTTTGTTGGTATCCTTTGAGAGTACATAATTATATTCAATGTTACTATCCAAACTTTTCAGTGCCTGTTGCAGTAATGCTACCTCCTGATGTTTTCCAATCGCCCCTGCACAACCGATTCGCCCATCACGAAAGATTCTGATTCCGGTTTTTTCTACATCTTTTCGTCGAACGGATTCAATTTTGGTTTGCACAACATTTAACGAGATTTGCCGAGTCTTTCGCGTATATTTTTCAGTAATCATCACAATCCCCCCTATTGAACATTTAGCTCTTGCACACGAACGTAGGGCCCACCGAGTCCAACGGCTAATGGAAACTGTTCCATTTTTCCACACCCTCCGGTAATAAAGGAGGAGAACTCCACTTCGTCGGAAACTCCGTCAATGAGCTCCAGCGTTTTCATCACGTTCCCGGTAACCACGGAAATGTTTACGGGTTCTGCAATTTTTCCGTCCCGAATATAATACGCCAGCGCCGGTGCGATAGTAAAGGTCGACATCCCCGAACCATGGTTATAGGTATCGATATATACCCCTTCCTTGATCTCGGACAGTAAGGCTTCTCTGGTTTTTTCTCCTTTATCAATATATGTGTTGGTCATCCGAACAATCGGCTCATATTCGAAATTAATAGAACGGGCATTGCCTGTCAGCTCTTCCTCTAAAGAAGCGGCAGTTACGGCACTATGAAGTCTTCCGGTTAATATTCCCGCCTTAATAATTTCCGTTCTTTTAGCTCTGGTCCCCTCATCATCGAAGGGAGTATAACCGCCTTCGGTAATTCCTCCATCATCAATGATTGACAGAATATTCGCGCCGACCTTTTTCCCGATAGCCCATTCTTTTTTCATAGTTTCATCACCGATCATAAAGTCCGACTCACTCTTATGCCCAAAGCTTTCATGGGCAAAAACGCCGGCCACCGCTGGAGATAATACGACGGTATATTTCCCCGGGATCACCGGTTTCGCTTTTTCCACAAAATCTTCACATCTGGCGATGAAATCCTTACACTTTTCCTGCTGGTTTAATAAATCTTCAAAGGAGTCAGAAGCTTTTTGGAAAGATTCTCGGAAGCGCCCTTCCCCCTTTGCAAAGTTCATAGAGACGGAAAAACCCGCTATTTGAGTATCAAACTGAATTTCCGACCCCTTACTGGAATAAAATTCTTTGATCACTTTTTTGTCAACGTAAAGCACTTTCCAGTATTTAATAGAGCTATTTTCCTTAAGTATTGGAAAGTATTTTTTGAGCAATTTCTGTTTGGTTTCCATAGGAATCTTTGCTACGCTTGAATCTTCATATTTTAAGAACTTTTCATTATGAACTTCAAACCCTGCAACTACCGGGTGCTTATGGATATTCTTGGTGGGTTTTCCATAGGAGGACAGCTTGTCTATCTCTTCTTGAATACTGTCAACATCGCTGGTTGCGCTGTAGTACCACCTGTCTCCGTCAAAAACCCGAATAAAGGCTGCTTTGTAACTTCTTGTTTTCATCTCCTGAATTTCTCCTAATTCATACGTTATATCAGTTTCATAAACCTCTTCAATACGTACATCGCTATATAAATTCTTTGGATAATTAAACATACAGCCCCTCCTTTGCAATATACTATAGATATTTACTAGGATTACTCTCCGGTCGAAATAACAACCAATTAATCAGTCCAACGGGACCGCCCAATAGAACAAGAAAAAAGACTAATATCACCGATTTTCCCCTGCGTTCTGCATCCATTCCACATGAGGCACCAATTAATCCCCAAAATATAAACCATATAATCAGAATCCTAACCTCCTCCTCTCACTTTATTTTTTAATTTTTTTAATTCGTGTAGATAACTTCATCATC
>JBEPWR010000078.1:0-6823 GCA_041642335.1 Eubacteriales bacterium | reverse complement strand
TCGAATAAATACGTCATGGGAGATGTCCATGGTCTTCCAAAGGGCCTGAATGCTTTTGACCATTTCGTCCACATGCTCCTTGGGGGTTCTTCCCAGTTTTTCCGCGGCTTCCTGGATCTTTTGTCCGTGCTCATCGGTTCCCGTTAAAAACTTTACGTCATAACCGGTAAACCGTTTGAACCGGGCTAAGGCATCGGCGGCCACCGTGGTATAGGTATGTCCGATGTGCAGCTTTGCATTGGTGTAATAAATCGGGGTCGTAACATAATAACTTCCTTTTGACATATGGTTCACTCCTTTATGGGATCTTCTAATTTTGGGTATGAAAAAACTCCACACCTAAGGCCTCGCTGATCAGGGTGAAGTATTTTTAGGCTTCTTAAAATCTCATTATACTATAGATGGCGGCTAAAGTGTAGTCTCTTTCAAAATATTCTTCCCCTTTGTATTGGCGAGTCTGCCGATTATTTGTTATAATCTGTGTTAACAGCAAAAAATAATAAGAAAGAGGTAGAGCCATGAAAGATATGAAGCACCTTTCTTTACTTACGGACTTTTATCAGTTGACGATGATGAACGGATACTTAAAAAACGACATGATGGAGGATGTGGTGGCCTTTGACCTGTTTTTCAGGGAAAACCCCTGCCACAGCGGCTATACCATTATCGCCGGCATCGAACAGATCATTGACTATATTGAAAACCTGAAATTCCACGGGGATGAGCTTTCCTATCTGGCCTCCCAGGGCACCTTTGACGAGGAGTTTATTGAGGCCCTTCGGAATTTCGAGTTTAAGGGCACCATTTACGGCGTGGAGGAAGGCACCTTGATGTTTCCCCATGAGCCGGTGCTTCGGGTAAAGGGTTCCTGCTTTGAAACCCAGTTGATAGAAACCGCACTGCTCAATGTATTAAATCATCAGTCCCTTATTGCAACGAAGGCCTCACGGATTGTCACGGCGGCCAAGGGGGATCCGGTGTTTGAATTCGGTCTTCGCCGGGCTCAGGGTCCTGATGCCGGGGTGTTCGGCGCCCGGGCGGCGGTCATCGGCGGCTGCAGCTCCACCTCCAATGTGCTTGCGGGAATGAAGTTTGATATTCCCGTGGTGGGCACCCAGGCCCATAGCTGGGTTCAAAAGTTTCCCACGGAACTGGAGGCCTTTAGGGCTTATGCCAGGGCCTACCCCGACAGCTGTCTGTTGCTGGTGGATACCTATAATACGATCGAAACCGGGATCCCCAATGCGATCACGGTCTTTCAGGAGCTTCGGGACAAGGGTCATGAGCCGAAGGGCATCCGTATTGATTCCGGAGATCTGGCCTACTTATCCAAACAGGCACGAAAAATGCTGGATGAAGCGGGATTTCCCGATGTGACCATTGTGGCCTCCAGTGATCTGGACGAGGATACCATCTCTTCCCTGAAAGACCAGGGGGCTGCCGTGGACGGCTGGGGGGTGGGCACCAATCTGATCACCTCGAAAAACTGTCCGGCCCTCGGCGGAGTCTATAAGCTCTGCGCCGCAGAGGAGGACGGAGAGCTCCTGCCCAAGATCAAAATATCCAATAATCCGGAAAAAATCACGAACCCCGGCTTTAAAACGGTGTACCGGATTTATGATAACAATTCCGGCACCGCCCAGGCGGATCTGATTACCCTGGCTGACGAAGTGATTGACGAAGATCAGCCGCTGACAATTTTTCATCCGCTTTACACATGGAAAAAAACCACCTTTACCGACTACCGGATCAAAAAACTCCTGATCCCGATCTTTGTGGACGGAAAGCTGGTATACAAGCGCCGCAGCACCCAGGAGGTCAAGGAGAAGGTCCAGGAAGAACTGGACTCCTTATGGCCGGAATATAAGCGCTTAGCCCGGCCCCAGCTCTATAAAGTGGACCTTTCGGAAAGACTGTGGCAGCTGAAACAGGATCTGGTCAATCAGAATAAAGTCTCCCCCAGTTAAAAAGTTCTTTCTTAAACATTTAAATAAAAAGCTCAGGGTTAACCGGCTGCATATGACAGCGGCAAACCCTGAGCTTTTTTTTACTTTTCCTGCTCGCTTTTCTTCTCCCATTTTTGAAGATCCACTTCGCATTTCTCCGCTTCGATTTCTTCCTTTTCAAATTCCGGTTCCTCTTCCGCTACTTTGTCGCTATTTTTGAAGTTCTCCCGAAGATACTTCAGGGCTCCCTCTTTATGCTGGGGAATGTGACCGTAGAACATGGCTTTTTTAATATCCTCCAACACTTCCCCGACAAAGGTGCTCTCGGGAAGGTTTATCTCCTCCATAACCTCCCGGCCGGAAATGATGCTGGTGATGTTTTCAATGGGACGGTAGCGGGTAATGTAGTTGTTGGCGATATATTCCACATGGACTTTGAACATGCCCATCTCTTCATGGGGATCCAGAAGCTTTCGGGTGGATACGATATCGGCCAGGGCAATCAGCAGCAGGTCCAGGGTTTCCTTTCCCCCCTCCTTGAAAAACTGATACAGGGCTTTCCCGCTGACATCGTTTTTCTTATAGAGTACCAGGGGCGTCATATGGTGGGCCACATATTTATAGAGAATCCCGATTTCCTTCTTGCTCCATTTCAGCTTTTCCCCGTATTCCTTTACCAGTTCCGCGCCGGTGATCTCATGGCCCCGGAAACGGGTTCTTCCCGTGGCGTCCACCTTCTTCGCCGAAGGCTTGCCGATATCATGAAAGAGCGCACCGAGCTTGAGCAGTTCCATCCGCCGGTGATCTCCGGCGATGGTCTCCCGTGCATGGGCTTCATAGAATTCCCGAATATGGTCTTCGAAAAATCCCTGGGCATAAATGACGCTCTCCGCCACCTTGACCGTATAAATGGAATGGGTCCAGCTGTCGACGACGTGGTATTTGCACTCGCCGATGTCCTTCATCTCCTCAATTTCAGGAAAGATTTTGTTTAAAATATCAAGCTTTTTGTCCATAAAGGTTAGAAAGTGGTAGGTTTTATCCTCCCGCAGAATTAAAAACAGCTCCTGGGTAATCCGCTCCCCCGCCACCGTCGGCAGCAGATGGGCATATTTACGGATGGCGGTAATGGTCTCCTCCGCCATATTAAAGCGAAGCTGACACATAAACCGGGGGGCACGGATCAGTCTTACCGGATCCTCTTCAAAGGCTTCCTCCCGAATATGGCGCACCCGCCGTTTTTCAATGTCCTCTTGTCCGCCGAAGGGATCAATGATGTACTCCCTTTCCAAAGGCCAGGGAGCGTCCAGGGGATAGGCCATGGCGGAAATGGTTAAATCCCGCTTTTCAAGGTCCTGTTCAATCTCCCCTTCCATCTGGGTAAAGTCCAGGATCAGACCCTCTTCCAGGCGGATTCGAAAAAGCCGTTTTTCCTTATCCATGGGAATCAGTTTTCCCTCCAGCTCCTTCATCAGGTTTTCGACAAAAATCTCCAGATTCCCCTGCACCACAAAATCCAGATCCCGGATTAACAAGTCCCGGTTCAAAAGAATATCCCGAATGGTGCCACCCACTAAATAGCAAAGCACCCCTTCTTCCTTTGCCTGACGGGCTATGGTATTTATGACACGATCCATTATGATCATCTCCTATTTCAGTCTCTTACTTATTTTTTCACACGATCCTGCTTATTATTCTACTCTTTTTCTTATATTTTGCAAATCATTCTTTCTTTATAGAGATTCTTTATTTCAGAATAGACATTCTTTATATCCGCAATCTTTAAATTTGCCGTTATCTTAGTTTATACCCGGAATCCGTCGCTTATCACAATTATTTTGCTAAGTCGAAAAAGATTTTTGAAAATTCCTGCTAAAACCATTGACTTTAAATGGTAGCTCTGGTATGATTTAAGATAGAAATGTCGAATATTGTTGTAAAACCTCGAAAGTCCAGTACTTTTAATAAATTTAAGGAGGATGTAATTATGATGAAGTCAACCGGAATTGTAAGAAAAGTCGATGAGTTGGGTCGTGTGGTACTGCCCATCGAGCTGCGTAGAACCCTGAGCATTATGGAAAAGGACGCTCTGGAAATCTATGTGGATGGAGAAAGCGTTATTCTGAAAAAATATGAGCCTGCTTGTATTTTCTGCGGAAACGCCAAGGATGTTGTGCACTATAAAGGAAAAAACATTTGTGACACCTGCATCAGCGAAATGAAGTAAGAAAAATCGGGTCGTGGCGGCCCGATTTTTTTTATTGCTCTTTTTCAAGTCCGATGCCCACATCGTAGACTTCCCGTTTGGGAATGCCCCGATCCTTGGCGATTTTTTTGACCGCCTCTTTTTTCGACAGGCCGGTCTTCATCTCCAGCAGCAGGTGCTCCTCGATACTGAGGCCTTCAAAGGACTCTTTTTTCTCGCCACGGCGGCCTTCCACCACCAATACGATTTCTCCCTTCAGGGGTGCCTCTTCCAGGCGCTCCCGAAGTCCGGTCAGATCCTTTCGGATAAACTCTTCATACCGTTTGGTCAGCTCCCGGGCAATAACCGCTTTTCGGGGACCGAAAATGGCTTCCATATCCTTCAGGGTATCCTTAATCCGGTGGGGGGATTCATAAAAAATCATGGTCCGTTCTTCTTCCCCTAAGGCTTCCAGCCGTTTTCTGCGTTCTTTTTTCTCCCGACTTAGAAACCCTTCAAAGACAAATTTTCCACTCGGCAGGCCGGACCCCACCAGGGCGTTGACAAAGGCCGAGGCCCCGGGAAGAATTTCCAGCGGTAGGCCCCCGTCAATCACCTGCTGGATAATTTCAAAGCCGGGATCGGAAATCCCCGGCATTCCCGCATCGGAAACCAGCGCGATGGACCGTCCCGCTTCCAGATCCCCGATAATCTCCCGGCTCCGCTCTTTTTCATTATGATCATGATAGCTGATCAGGGGTTTGTGAATCTCAAAGTGACTTAAGAGCTTTCTCGTGTTTCGGGTATCCTCCGCAGCGATTTTATCCACTTCCTTTAGAATGCGCAGGGCCCGAAGGGTGATGTCCTCCAAATTCCCGATCGGGGTGGGGACAATCCACAGGGTTCCCGGAGGATGCGGTTGATTTTTGTGCGCGGTTTTTTGCGCTATATTTTTCTCCTTCATCGCCAAATCCTCCTTTTATCCTTCCAAACTTTCCTGATTATAAAGGGCCAGGGCTTCCTCGGTATAGTCTCCGTTTTCCTTGTAGATGATCAGGGGCTCCCGGATTTTGAGTTCCCGTCCCGCGCCTTTTTTGCCTTCAATAATCAACAGTTTCGGCGGTTTTCCCGGTTTCGACTGAATCATTCGAAGGCCTTTGGGTTCTAAGTCATAAGTTCGCATCACATTCATAATATCCACCAGTCGATTGGGACGGTGGATCATATAAAATCGTCCATGGGTTCGAAGGAGGGTGCTGGCCCCACCAATCACATCTTCCAGATCGCAGGCCACTTCATGTCTTGAAATCGCCTTTACATCCCCGGGATTGATCAGTCCCTGAGCGTGCATATAGGGAGGATTGGAGGTTACCACATCATAGTGACTTCTGGGGAGCATTTCTCCAACCTCTTTGATGTCTCCCTGAAGGATTTCGATCCGATCCTCTAAGTGATTGAGGAGGACACTTCTTCTTGCCATATCCGCTACGGCTTCCTGTAGCTCCAGTCCTTGAAATTTTGCGGTGCTGCTTTTTCCCGCCAAGAGGATCGGGATAATTCCCGTGCCGCAGCCCAGGTCCACCACCCGGTCCCCGGGCTTCAGCTTCACATGGTTGGCCAGCAGGACCGCATCGATACCAAAACAAAACCCCTTGGGGTTTTGTATGATTTTCAGTCCCTTTAGTTGTAAATCATCAATTCGCTCCATGATCACTCTTCCCTCTCTAAGAGTACTTCAATATCCGACAGCAGATCCTCTTCCGTCACCAGTTCCGGGTATTCCCGGAAAACCATACCCTCCCGGTCAATGACCGCGGTATAGGGGACTGAACGGTCCTCAGGCTCAAATACCGATAAAAAGGCCACTTCATCACCGAGTAATAACTGCAGGTTATTTAAAATGGTCAGCTGCTGCTGGCTTTCTTCATTGTCTTCCTCCCAAAAGGTCAGCAGAATCGGTTTTCCCGCCTGTTCCTCGATGGAACTGGGCTCCCCTTCCAGGTTTTCAATGGCGAGGTTATCAAATGCTTCCGCTGCCCGGATCTCTTCGTCGATCCCCCGGCGCTCCTCATCGGTTCCGGGACTTTCCTCTTCAAAGATCATTCCTCGAAACACCCACAGCAGGCCAAAGACCAGGATAACCACAATGCCGATTTTTACTATGTCCGTATTTTTCATCTTCATGGGGCTTCCTCCTGCTAGGCTTTATCCGTTGGTTTCTTGGAATTTCCCTGGGCTTTGCCGTCCCGGGATTTGTTTTTTTTCTGGGATCCCCGGGGCGGCCGTTTCTTGCTCTGCGATCGTTTCGGCCGCTGCCGGGATTTGCTGCTTTTCTTCTCCGAGGAATCCTTCCCCCGGTCCTCTTTCTTCCCGGCTTCTTCGGATTTTTCTTCTCCGGAGCCTTTCTTCCCGCCGGTGTCTTTTTGATCCGGTTTTTTCTCCTTCTCCGCTGAAGGGGATTTCGGCTTTTCCTCCGGCTTTCCCCGGCTTCCCTTAGGAATCTTGGTAATCTGATCCAGCTGAAAGACCTGAATCTCCTCGGAACCGTCTTCCTCACTGGTTACCCGGGCCTTTACCCGCTCAAGGAGGGGATTGGTATTTACGATTACCCCTTTTCCGTTCGGGGTCTGTACCCGGTCTCCGTTTTGGGGCATTTTCTTCAGTACCGCTTTATATACGTCATGTTCGTATT